>JANXWI010000364.1 GCA_025351205.1 Deinococcus sp. | reverse complement strand
CCTGGAGGTTTCATCATGATTCTGATCGTCGCTGAACATGCTGCTGGCAGGCTGTCGAAGGCCACCCTGGAGATGGTGAACGCCGCCCGCCAGTCGGGCCGGGAAGGGCCGGTCACGCTGCTGGTGCTGGGGCAGGATGTGGCCGGGGCCGCCAGCGAGGCCGCCCGCTACGCCGATCAGGTGCTGGTGGGCGACAGCGCCGCGCTCGCCGAGTACAACGCCGAGACCTGGGCCGCCGCCGCCGCCCAGATTGCCCGCGAGGGCGAGGCCAGCACCGTGATCATCGGGGGCAGCCGCAGTGGGCGCGAGTACGCCCCCCGCGTGGCCGTCAAGCTGGACGCGCCGTACCTCGAAGACGCCATCTCGCTCAAAGCCGAGGGCGACGCGCTGACGGCCCAGCGCTACACCTACCTGGCCCGCGTGACCGAGACGGTCAGTGCGGCGGGGCCGGTGGTGGTCGTGACCGCCAAACCCGGCAGCTTTGCCCCGGCAGAGGCGCTGGCCTCCGCTGGCGAGCAGTACGACATCGACATCGACCTGCCCGCCGTGCGCGTGACCATCACGGGCCGGACCGCCGAGAAGACGAGCCGCGTGGCCCTGACCGAGGCCGACGTGATCGTGACCGGCGGGCGCGGTGTGGGCAACCCGGACAACTTCTCCATCTACGTCGAGGGCCTGGCCGACAGCATCGGGGCGGGCGTGGGGGCCACCCGCGCCGTGGTGGACGCGGGCTGGCGACCCTACGCCGAGCAGGTGGGTCAGACCGGCAAGACCGTGCAGCCCAAGGCCTACATCGCGCTGGGCGTGAGCGGCGCGGTGCAGCACCTGAGCGGCATGGGCAAGAGCAAGTTCATCGTGGCGATTAACAAGGACGCCGAGGCCCCGATTTTCAAGGTGGCCGATTACGGCATCGTGGGCGACGTGAACGAGATCGTTCCGGCGCTGATTGCCGCCAGCAAGTAGCGCGTCTTCATAAAAATATTGAGGGATAAGGATGCTCAGGACAGCCAAAGATTATTTCTCCACATTCTTTAGGTAATGTTGCAGCTGTTGAGTATCTGTAGAATCGAGTTTGCGCTTTTTTTGATAGTGCCGTTCAATGCGAGTTTTAAATAGCCTGTCTGGGTGTTTGTCGAGTCCAGGACACTGCTTAGGGAGGCCGGTGGAGGCGAGATAGAAATCCCACGGGTCAACTGAGAAGTCAAGCGTTAAAACGGCTAGGCGCTCTTCTGGTTTTAGTTGGACAGGTGTAAGGCCCAAGATTGATTGAGGGAATGCTTCGATTGCCTGCTGTGATCTCGACGAGTATTGTAAGTGACTTAATGTCTTCTGGATGCCCCCTCTACCTGACTGTTTATGACGCTTCGAAGGGTTTTGACTTGTGGGTTGGTTTTCTTGCCTTCGCTGAGTGTTATCTTTTCTTGAGTTTTGGAATGTTGAAGCCTTCACGGCTGGTTCCATTGGCCGATTGACAGAATTGTAGTTCGAAACCCTGCGCTGGCGTGTCTGAGGTAATCGGGCCACTGCGGTTTCTTCCTTAAGTTGTGCACGTGCGTCCCGTCGCAATCTTTCTAAAACGCCGGTGTTGATTTGTCGTTTAGTTTTCTCCTGCTCTGAGAAGGTAGACGTGCGCAGTACAGTGTGTTTGGAGTGTGCCACACTGCCTTGTTCGATTATGGATCGTGTGGGAACGTACACGGTTGGACGGACTTCCCAAATGTTGAGTTGCCGCTGTAGAGCCAGCAGAGCGTGGTAGCTATGCCGTGGCAACGGTAATCGTGGCCCTAAAACGTTCCAGACAGCTTGCACCAGTCGCTCACTCATCCCTAATGTTTCTTCACGCACAAACTCGGCAGCCCACCTCAACCCGAATGTTGCAAGGTACTCCTCAGGGTTGGTGCTGGCTCGCATGATCCGGCGGTGAAATTCCAAGTGCAGTTTTTCAGCATCCTGAAAAGCTTTGATGATATTTTGTCCAACTTTGAAAGCTTCTTCAGCCCCGAGAGTATGGACAAATAAGCATGTTGAGCCGATAGGTCCGTACAGCTGTTCATCATCACTCTCAACTAAGAACTCATAGCGGAGGGCAGGTTGCTGCTGGCAGGCTCTACAGCGAATTTGATATGTCGTGGTTCCGTGATCAATCATCCAGACCCCACCTGGCAGGTCGAAACTGATGCGTTGGCGAGGATTCCACAGGTGTACTACAGGTCGTTCTCCCAAGCGTTTAGCGATGTTTTGGAGCGTATTTTTTACACTCCCAAGGTCTCCTAAATTCCAAAGATTGTTTCGATCTTGCATCCGCCCCCCATGATTTTTGAGGAATTATATCGCTTGTACATAGGGCAGAAAACTTCCGATGTAGATTTTCAAACTGACTAGCTGCTCTTATTCCCGGTTTCCCCTGATGGGTTGGAGGGAGACGCACTCATGTGCCGTTCCCACAGGCCACTCGCCACGAACCGTAGGCTTTGCTGCTAGCCGATCTCCAGAATCTCCGCGTTCCACAGCCTTAATGCTCTGGCCCGCTTGATCGCCCTGCTGCCCTGCCCGGCCCGCACGGCGGCCATGAATGCCCCGTCCTGGCTGAGCGTGGTCAGCACCCAGAAGTCGCCCCAGACCTCCAGCCCCCAGCGGCCCTGCATGGCCCGAGAGGCCTCGGACCAGATGGGTTCGCTCAGGTCCTCAAGGGGTGCTATGTAGTGGCTCAGGCCGTCGGTGGCGGGATTGGCCTTTACCTCACGGGCGTACTCGGCCTGTTCACGCCTGTTCAGCCCTTCCAGCGTGCCGACCTGGCAGAAGCGGGCGTTCATGGCGCTGAAGGTGTCGCGGCAGCGGGTCGGGCGCACCTCGTAGGCGGTGCAGGCCCCGGTCTGGCGGTCCAGCAGCGGGCAGTATCCAATGTCGCGGCGGTGGCGCTGAAAATACTCGTCCCAGCTCTGGGCGGTCTTCGCGTTGGCGATCACCTCATGGGCACGGCGCTGCATGGCGTCCAGCTGTTCGGGCGAGAGCGCGGAGGCCGTCAGCAGCGCCTCGGCCAGGCTGCACCGCACCGGGAAGTCGCAGCAGTGGACGCAGCCGCTGCGGCAATGCACCGTGCCGCCCTGGCGCCCGAAGCGCTGAATCCAGCTGCCAGCCTGCTGAGCGTAGAGGGCGTAGGCGCGGGCCACCGTGTCCATCAGGTTCTGGTCCGGGTGGCTGGCGTGTGGGGTGGCGGAGGAGGGAAGGGCTGTCATCTGCGCCGCTCAGCATAGCCGTGCCTACAGCTCTGAACTGTTTTGCAAAGAATGCCTGGCCCCAGACGCCTGGACCGTCCGCCGCCGCTATCCTTCTCCTTATGCGGCTGCACCTGATCACCGTGGGCGAACCGAAGCTGGCCTACGCCCGCGCGGGCTGGGACGAATACATGAACCGCCTGAAGCATTACCACAGGCTACAGGTGACGCGCGTTTCCGGAAGCGCGCCCCAGAAGGAGTCGCAGGCCATCCTGCGGGCGGCGGGCCGCGCCCCGCTGGTGGCCCTCGACCCGCGTGGGCGTCAGTTCGGCAGCCCGGAGCTGAGCGCCTTCATCGATGCCCAGGGGCTGGCAGGAGTAGGCGAACTGGCCTTCGCGGTGGGCGGCCCGGACGGGCACACCGACGAGCTGCGGACCGCCGCGCACACCCTCTGGTCGCTGGGCGCACTGACGCTGCCGCACGATCTGGCGATGGTGGTGCTGGCCGAGGCGCTCTACCGGGCCGGAACCATCAGCCGGAATGAGCCGTACCACCGCTGAGCCGTGACATCTTCTTCCAGTGCCAACCTGCTGCGCGGTGAGGAAAGCCTGAAATTGTGGTCAGTTCTGGCCTGCTAGCGGCTGGCGGTATTCTGCCGCTGCTGGTCCGGGATGATCAGCGTGCGGACGGCCAGATTCCCCTGCGGCCCCCAGACGCCGTTGAGCGATTGCCGGATGTAGGAGTTGTAGACCGCGTAGTACAGCAGCGGCGGCAGCTCGCCCGACGGGTAGCGCCTCACGTCTCCCACCGTCTGGATCGGAAAGCCCAGCGCCAGCGTGCCGACCAGCACCGCGCCCAGTACGAAGCCGCCCAGGCCACCCACGAACAGGTGCCAGGGTTCGCTCAGCGGTTCGCGGATCAGCCGCCGGGCCGCCAGCACCGCCCCCAGGCCCAGCAGCAGCGCCAGCACCATGCCCACCACGCCGCCGGGGGCCAGCAGGTTGACCAGAAAGCAGACGGCTAGGCCCAGCACGCCCCACACCGCGCCGCCCAGGCCCCGGCGTGCGCCCAGCGCGGTCACGGCGGCCCACAGACTGACAATCAGCGCGTCGAAGACGGTAATCATGAGACCCACTCTAGCAGCCACGTTCTGACATGAACGTTTCAGCAACGCGCGCGCACACGCCACGGCAACGGAAAGGACACTGTGCGGGCCGGGGGCGCACTACACTCGTCTCATGATTAGAGTGCTGCTCGCCGACGACCACGCCCTGTTCCGGCAGGGCCTCAAAAGCCTGCTGGAATCGGAGGGAATGCGCGTCATCGGTGAGGCCGCCAACGGGCGCGAGGCCATCAGGTACGCCGCCGACACCCACCCCGACGTGATCCTGATGGACATCCAGATGCCGGAACTCGACGGCGTGAAGGCCACCCAGAGCATTCTGGAGATCGACCCGCAGGCCAAGGTCATCATGATCACCATGTATCGCCAGGACCGCTACGTCTTCGAGGCGGTCAAGGCCGGAGCGCGCGGTTACATCCTGAAAGACGCCGACGCGGCCACGCTGCTCGACGCCATCAACCGGGTGGCGGGCGGCGAGGCGCTGCTCGACCCGGAAATGGCCCAGAACGTGCTCGACGATTTCCGCGACAAGCGCGAGGTGCTGCCCAGCGAGAAACACGCCGACCTGAACGAGCGCGAGACCACCATTCTCAAGCTGCTGGCCCAGGGCTTTTCCAACCAGGACATCGCCATGCGCCTCGATATCTCCGAGAAGACCGTCCGCAACCGCCTGTCTGAAATTTTCAACAAGCTCCAGCTCAACAACCGCACCCAGGCCGCGCTGTACGCGCTGCGCGAGGGCATCGCCAACCTTGAGCCGTAACAGGGGAAGCGCCGCTGAAACGCGCCTGGGCGTGGTCCAGACCTACCGGGCCGGATGTAACCGTACCTGGGAGATTCCGTCTGCCGAAAGTGACCTGGCCTACACCGATCAGGCGTTTCCCGAGTGCCCGACCTGCCCGCACCGCGTCGAACCAGAGGGTGCCGGGCCGTTCTGTACTTTGCGCCCGGTCACGGCTCCGCATCCCTTTGCCGGGCTGGCGGGCCTGCTGGACGGCCTGAGCGAGTGAGCGGCTGGCTGGCGGAGCGGCTGGCCTCGCAGGGGTACGCGGGCCGCGCCGCGCTGGTGGTGCAGGACGCGCAGACCGGCGAGACGCTGCACGCCGAGGGCGGGAACGAGGTGTTTCCGGCGGCCAGCATCATCAAGCTGTGGCTGCTGGTGCGCGGGCTGTGGGCGGCCCAGGTGGGGCAGACTGCGCTGGACGAGCGCCTGAGCATGCAGGCCGAAGACCAGGTGCCCGGCAGCGGCGTGCTACACGAGCTGGGAGCGGGGCTGGACCTGAGCTGGCTGGACCTGCTGACCCTCATGACGGTGGTGAGCGACAACACCGCCACCAATCTGGTGATCGGCAGGCTGGGGCTGGCGGACCTTCAGGCGTGGCTGGCCGAGGACTGGCCTCAGACGCAGCTGGTGGGCAAATTGCAGATGCCGCCCGATCAGCAGAACGAGGCCCAGCGGCGCGGCGAGCGCAATTCCACCACCGCTGCCCAGGCCACCGACCTGCTGGGCAGGCTCTACCGGGGCGACCTGCTCAACGACGCCCATACGGCGCTGGCGCTGGGCATCCTGGGTCGCCAGCAGTACCGCGACATTCTGGCCCGACACCTGCCGCGCGACGCCTCCGGTGAGCCGCTGTATCAGTCGTTGTCCAAGAGCGGAGAGCTGGAGGGCGTGCATCACGACGCTGGGCTGCTGCTGACCCCAAGGCCCCTGTGCGTGACCCTGCTGAGCGTGGGCGGCAGCGATCCCCGCGAGCACCCGGACAACCGCGACGTGGGCCTGCTCGCGGTTACATTCTGGCCGCTGCTGGCCGCTCTGGGGCAGGTCTCCGGGGGACATTCTTACTGAGCGTTTCGCGCTCGCCGCTCTACACTGATACGGAAAGAATGGCCCGTATTGCCTGTATCAGGCTGTCTTTCGCCTCACTCAATCCCCCGGGCAGGTGTGTGTTCAGGTGTACGGTGACGCGGGCGCAGCATGGTACGCTGGAGCATTGAAAAAGGCCGGAAAGAAGGCCCCAGGCAGCATCGGCAGTCTTCTCCAGCCTCTCGGGAAGGGTTTCAGTTTTTGACGCGTCTGGTTGGGGTTGGTATCTGAGCAGGATTCACATTCGGGCGCAGGATTCACATTCGGGCAAGGCCGCCAGTCGAACGAAACGGGCGGGCCAGATGAGAGGGGAAACGTGGAACGAAACGACGCTGTTATGCCATCGGTGGCCATTGTGGTGGCCGCCCTCATGTGGATCATGTTGCTGTTCATGTTCAACAACGACACCAAGCCGGAAGCGGTGGTGGCCGACCCGGCCCTGAGCGCCGTGATTCAGAAGGAGTGGCCGACCACCGGCAAGGCCATCTTCGCCAACGCGGGCTGTGCGGGCTGCCACGGGGCCAACGGTCAGGGCGGGGTGGGTCCCAAGCTGGCGGGCGACGCCAATATCGCCGGAGACCACGCGCTGGTCGTGACCCGTATCCTGAAAGGCAAGGCCCCGATGCCCGCCTACGGCAAGGACTACGGCGGCGCGCTGAAGGACAACGAGGTCTACGCCGTCGCCAACTACGTGCTCAACAGCTGGGGCAACAAGAGCACCGATCTGGTGACTCCGGCCACGCTGGCCGAGGGCGCGGGCAAGGTCGGCCCGGACATCATCCGGGTGCGTTCACGCTTCGTGCCGGCGGAGATCAACCTGCCCGAAATCTTTCTGGTGACGTTCATCATGCTGCTGCTGACCTACGGCATCATCGGGCTGTACAGCCACTGGGCCGAGGGCGCGGAACTGAAGCCGGGCATCCACAAGGTCCGCAGCACCCCGATGGTGATGGTCGCCATGATCGCCTCGCTCTCCGGCGTACTGCTGTTCAGCGTGCTGTTCGTCAAGCAGATTCTGGCCGGAATCGCGGGCATGAACGCCTCGCCCCCGCTGCCGCCGCAGGTGACCGCCGAGGGCTTCTATGCCGCCATGGTGGTGCTGCTGCTGGCCCTGGTGCTGGGCATCTACAAGAAGTACTTCATGGACGGCGAGGTGGTCGTGGAAGACGCGGGCGGCGAGTTCCCGTGGTAAACGTCACGCTCAGAACCCCCGATTTCTCGAATTTGACTTTCAACCGCTCAGGAGGCACGCCGTGACCAGATACATGCGCCAGGATCCCGAACTCACCCGCCGCAAGTTCATCAATGTGGCCATGGGCACCACGGTGGGCGTGGGCGCACTGAGCCTGCTGAGCATCGTGGGCGGCGTCAAGCCCGCCGACACCCTGACCCCTGAAAAGCGCCTGCCCGCCAAGGGCGACGTGCTGGTGTACGCCGACGCGGCCAAGAACGGCGCGCCGGTGGCGCTGGCCGACATCAAGGAGGGGCAGGTGGTGTACGCCTTTCCCAAGGGCAAGGTGGGAGGCGCAGACGTGGTCAAGAACGGGCTGGCCCGCAACCAGCTGATCATCGCCAAGTTCGCGGAGGGTCAGATCAAGGCCCCCACCGACCTGGCCGGAACAGACCAGGGCATCGTGGTGTACTCGCGCCAGTGTATGCATCTGGGCTGCGCCGTCGAGGTCAAGGCCTATCCGTCCAAGAACCTTCAGGAAGCCGCAGTGTGCCCGTGCCACGGCGGCGTGTACGATATGACCCAGGGGGCCAGGGTGGCCGATGGGCCGCCACCCGCACCACTGGCCCAGATCCCGATCAAGGTGATCGGCGGACAGGTGGTCGCGCAGGGCACCTTCCTGTCGTTGCCGTACGATATTACCGAGGCGGAGTTCGCGTCGCAGAAAAAGGAGCTTGAAAAAGCATGAACCAGTGGCTCGATGACCGACTGAACATCTCGCGCCTGAACGACAAGTTCCTGCGCAAAGCCTTCCCGGTGCATCACACCTACTTCCTGGGTGAGATCACGCTTTTCTCGCTGATCGTGCTGCTGCTGACCGGTGTTTTCCTGGCGCTGTCGTACGAGCCGAGCACAAGATTGGTACCCAGTTTCCTCGACAAGACCCAGATGGTGCCTGCCGCCTACAGCAGCATTCTGCGCATCAACTTCATGCCGTTCGGCGACATGCTGCGCCGGATTCACCACTGGTCAGCCAACCTGATGGTGGCGGCCAGCATTCTGCACATGATGCGCATCTACTTTACGGGCAGCTTCAAGAAGCCCCGCGAGATCAACTGGTGGATCGGCATGCTGCTGCTGGTGTTCACCATCATCACTGCCGTGACTGGCTACAGCCTGCCCTACGACAACTTCGCCAAGACCACCCTGGGCGTGGTGGTGGGCATCGTGGCGAGCGTACCCTGGGTCGGCGACTGGCTGGCACAGGCGGCGTTTGGTGGCAAGTTCGCGCTCGACAACGCCTTCATGATCCCGCGCGTGTACGGCTACCACATCATGCTGCTGCCTGCGATTCTGCTGGGCCTGACCGGGGCGCACCTGCTGATCATGATCAAGCAGAAGCACACCCAGCCGCAGTACGCCAAGAGAATCGCCTACAAGAAGATCGTGGGCGTGCCGCTCAGCACCCAGCAGACCCCGATTGCCCTGATGCTGGCCTTTCTGATGGCGGGCATCGTGATCCTGTTCGCCACCTTCATTCCGGTTCACCCGGTCGAGGTCTTCGGCCCGGCGTCCGACAACCCCGTGGCCAACATCAAGCCCGACTGGTACCTGCTCTGGATCTTCGGCATTCTGGAAATGATCCCGGCCAGCGCCAAGTTCACGCTGTTCGGCGGCGAGATCGGGCCGGAGTTTATCGGCGGCATCGTGATCGCCACGCTGACGCTGCTGGTGATGCTGGCCGTGCCGATCTTCGATCAGAGCAAGGAAAACCTGTACTACAGTGAAAACCCCACTGACCACCCCAAGCGGCTGGCGGGCGGCATCGCCTTCTTTGGACTGCTGCTGGTGTGGAGCGTGGCCGGCTACAAGAACGACTTCCAGTGGCCGGTGATGCCCTTCTACGTGCTGAGCGTGGTGGTGCCGCTGGTGCTGTACTTCGTGACCATCGCCATCGTGCGCGGCATCAAGAGCTTCAGGGCCGCAGATGAGCGCGACATGGCGCAGGGCGCTGCCGCCGACGACTGAACGGATTTTACATCCAAAACTGGGTCGCTTCGGCGGCCCTTTTTTATGGGCTATCATCGCCGTTGTGAGCGACCTGGAACACTGGCTGGCGGCGCAGGCGAGGGGCCTGGGGCTGGATGTTTTGAATCTGGAATCTGCCGATCCTGAAACACTTCGCCGGTTCTGCCAGCAGGTGCTGGGTGAGCTGGTGGCGCGGGGCATGTTGCCAGGGCCGGAGCAGATCGGCTGTTATGTGGCGGCGCGGGAGCGGGCGAACTGAACGTGCAGGCGTGCAGTGGTCTGTGCGTCGACAGGAGTCGACGCAGCGCCGGTTTACCCCGTTTATACCTTCCGGGTTCAGTATAGAAAAGTTTGTGGCGGTCTGGTGGCGCGGGCAGCGTCATTCCTGCGCGGCTGACGCGAACCGGGAGGTTTCACATGACCCACCTTGACTTTCGTGGCCTTCGGCCCAGCCTTCGTCTGGAAGACCGCTTCCAGCGCCTCTCCAGGCACATTGCCGACTTCAGCGGAACGGCCATCGCCTTCACCTGCGCCTTGAGCAGCATCGCCATCTGGCTGATCACCGGGCCGCTGTTTCATTATTCAGACGCCTGGCAGCTGGTGATCAACACCGGCACCACTATCGTGACCTTCCTGATGGTGTTCCTGATCCAGAATGCCCAGAACGAGGACACCCGCGAGCTGCACGCCAAACTCGACGCGGTGCTTCAGGAGTTGCGCGCTGAGCGCAACATGATTCACGACCCGGAGCTGCTCCAGCTGACCCCAGAAGAGCTGCTAAAAGGGGCCAGGGCCGGTGATTAAGATCAGCACAGAAGACCGTTCGGAAGACCCTCCGAGTTCCGTATCTACACCCATCATTCTTCAAGTGCCGCAACCGCAGCCCCTGACCCAGCAGAGGCTGCGGTTGTTCGTGTGATCCCCGGTCACTTTGTCGCCCAGTCCCCCTTCACCTGGCCTTCACGCGCTACCATCGGCGCTTGAGACGCGGCACAGCAGTGAAGCGAATTCACCGGGGCTGGACCCAGGGAGCAACATGACACAGCAGACCGCGCCGCCGCTCAGTACGGGCGCTGAAATTAAAAAGATTGGTTTCATCAGCCTGGGCTGCCCCAAGGCGCTGGTGGACAGCGAGCGCATCCTGACGCAGCTGCGGGCCGAGGGGTACAGCGTTACGAGCAGCTATGAAGACGCCGACACGGTGATCGTCAACACCTGTGGCTTCATCACGCCCGCCGTCGAGGAATCGCTCAACGCCATCGGGGAGGCGCTGGACGCCACGGGCCGCGTGATCGTGACCGGCTGCCTGGGCGAGCGCCCGGAGACCATTCTGGCCCGGCACCCGAAGGTGGCGGCCATCACCGGCAGCGAGGCCGTGGACGACGTGATGGCGGCGGTTCACAGGCTGCTGCCGCCCGACCTGAACCCCTTCACGGCGCTTATTCCGGGACAGACATCGAACATGGTGCCCGGGCAGGTCAAGCTGACGCCGCGCCACTACGCCTACCTGAAGGTGGCCGAGGGCTGCAACCACAAGTGCAGCTTCTGTATCATTCCCAAGCTGCGGGGGCTACAGGTTTCTCGTGACGCCGGAGCCGTGCTGTACGAGGCGTACCGTCTAATCGCGGGCGGTACCCGTGAAGTCATGATCATCTCGCAGGACACCAGCGCCTACGGCGTGGATATCCGTCACCGTGAGTCGGAGTTTCAGGAGCGGCAGATTCCGGCCCACCTGACCGACCTGGCCCGCGAACTGGGATCGTTGGGCGTGTGGGTGCGGATGCACTACGTCTATCCGTATCCACACGTCGACAAAGTAGTGGAACTGATGGCCCAGGGCAAGATTCTGCCGTACCTCGACGTGCCGCTTCAGCACGCCTCGCCGCGCATTCTGAAGCTGATGCGGCGGCCCGGCGCGGGCAGGCAGCTGGACACCATCCGGCGCTGGCGCGCGATCTGCCCCGAATTAACCATTCGCAGCACCTTCATCGTGGGCTTTCCCGGCGAAACCGAAAGCGAGTTTCAGGAGCTGCTCGACTTCCTGGAGGCCGCGCAGCTCGACCGGGTGGGGGCCTTCACCTACAGCGACGTGCCCGAGGCCGACGCCAACGACCTGCCCGGCGCGGTGCCCGAAGAGGTCAAGCAGGAGCGGCTGGCCCGCTTCATGGAGGTTTCGCAGCGGATCAGCACGGCCCGGCTGGCGCAGAAGGTCGGACGCACCGTGCAGGTGATCATCGACGAGTACAACGACGATGTCGAAGATACATTGGCCGGAACCCGCCTGATCGGGCGCACGGCGGGCGACGCTCCCGGCATCGACGGTCAGGTGTACCTGTACGCGGCGGGCTTCGCGGGCACCATCAAGATCGGTGACCGGGTGCAGGCCATCATCGAGGACAGCGACGAGTACGATCTGTTCGGGGAAGTGGTGGCGCTCGACCCCTGGCAGACGAGCGTGCCGCAGCTCGGGCACTTCGGCGGGCATTGAAGGTTGAAATGAAGGATTGTATGAGATGAACTCTGCAATTCAGAAAGCTATCACTGAGATTGAGCAGACTGTTGACGGAAAACTATCGTTCTGTCTTTATGATTTGAAGACCGGGCAGATGACGGGCCACCGGGCAGATGAGATGATAGCGACGGCCAGCACCTACAAACTTCCGGTGCTGATTCACTGTGCGCGGCTGGTCGAAGAGGGCCGCCTGAACTGGAACCATCCCCTTGAATTACAGGAAAGGCTGAAAAGTCGGGGCACAGGCGTCCTGAAAGACCTGACTTCAAGCACTGTCTTTACTCTCCAGGACGTCTGCCACCTGATGATCGCCCTGTCTGACAACACGGCGGCAGACATGCTCATAGATCACCTTGGAATAGAGGTGGTCAACCAATCTCTGCGTGATCTGGGGTTTTCCGTGACCAGACTGGAGTCTCAATATTGCCCGGCTGGTTCCGCCAGCAGGCCGCCTTTTGCCGCCGGGATCACCACGCCGCGCGAGATGGGCGGCCTGCTCCGTGACCTGGCTCAGCAGAGGCTGGCGAGTCCCGAATCGACCCGGAAGATGCTTCACATGCTCTCGGCCCAGCAGGACCGCTCCATGATCCCGCGCCATCTGCCGCCCGGCTGGCACTATGCGGGCAAAACGGGCAGCAACCCCGATCTGCGGGCGGACGTCGGGCTGGTGACCGGTCCGGCAGGGGAGCGCGCTGTGCTGGCGCTGTTTTGTCAGCATCCCGAAACGCCTGACTGGTCGGTTGACAGCCC
>JANXWI010000356.1 GCA_025351205.1 Deinococcus sp. | reverse complement strand
GACCTGCCGGTGATGCTGGCCGCCCTGCCGCCTGCCGCCCTGGCGCAGGTCTCGGCGGTGGTGGCCTCGCAGGGACACTACGACGAACTGGCGCTGGAGGCGCTGCTGCGGGGCGGCGTGAACAGCGTGGCGCTGCTGTCGAGCCGCAAGCGGGCCGTGACGGTGCGCGAACTGCTCACGCTCCAGGGCGTGCCCGAAACAGACGTGGCGCGCGTTCAGGCTCCCGCCGGGCTGGACATCGGCGCGCGGACGCCCGGCGAGGTGGCCGTGTCCATTCTGGCGGGGCTGATCGAGCAGCGGCAGAAGAGTGCGGCACAGGCGACTGAAAACGCTCCGCCACGCTGGACGCCGCCTGTCCAGCCGGAAGCGGTGCCGCCCGCCCCGGCTGAATCTGCCGCCCCCGTCTGGGGCCTCACCCGGCCCGGATACGCCCGCAGCCCGGTAGACGGCGAGGAAATCGAGATCGCAGGCGCGCTGCACCACAGCGACCACGGCGGCCAGCGGTTCTATTTCACCTGCCCCAACTGCAAGCGCCGCTTTCTGAAAGACCCGCAGTCGTATTTGGACGCCGCACAGGCAGCCCTGCCGTGAGCCAGCTTCCGCAGCAGCACGCTCCAGAAGCGCTGGAGGCGGCCTTCGCTGAGCGCGGTCACATCATCGGGGAAGACTTCTCCACGGCGCTCAGCCTGAGCCTGACGCTGGGGCGCCCGCTGCTGCTCGAAGGCCCCGCCGGGGTGGGCAAGACCCAGAGCGCGCGCACCCTGGCCGAGGTGCTGGGAACCCGGCTCATCCGGTTGCAATGCTACGACGGACTCGACGCCCAGAGTGCGCTGTACGAGTGGAACTATCCCCGGCAGCTGCTGCATCTGCGGCTGCACGAAAAAGACGCACAGGCCGAGACCGATGTCTACCGCCCCGAGTTTCTGCTGCGACGCCCGCTGCTGGAGGCCATCTCGCAGCCTGTGGCCCCGGTGCTGCTGATCGACGAGGTAGACCGCGCCGACGAGGCCTTCGAGGCGTTTCTGCTGGAGCTGCTCTCGGACTGGCAGATCAGCATCCCGGAGCTGGGCACCATCGTGGCCCAGACGGTGCCGCACGTGATCCTGACCGGCAACCGCACCCGCGATTTGAGCGACGCGCTGCGCCGCCGCTGTCTGTATGCCTGGCAGGGCTATCCGACGCCTGAAGAGGAGCGCCGAATCGTGGCCGCGCGGCTGCCCGGCATCGGCGCGCAGCTGGCTGAACAGGTCGTGAACGTGATGGCGAAGCTGCGCGAGTTGCCGCTGCGGAAACTGCCCGGCGTGGCTGAAACGCTCGACTGGGCGTTGGCGTTGATGAGCCTGGGCAAAGGGTCGCTCGACGAGGCCACGGTGCGGCGCACGCGCGGCTGCATCCTCAAGGCCCGCGAGGACTGGGACGCGCTGGACCGACATCTGCCCGCGCTGAAGGCGGTCTGGACCGAGGCCGCGCCCGCGCCCGCCGCCCCGAAGAAACTGGAGACGGACTTCGGGGTCGGTGCGGTGCGCGTGCCGTGAGCGGGGTGTCAGATCAGCCAATTCCTCCCGAACCAGCCACGCTCAACCCGGCCCCCCTGAATCCAGCCCCCCTGAATCCAGCCACGCCAGACCCGGCCACACTCGACGCCAGCATCTGCACCTTCTGCACCGTGCTGCGCCGCGATCACGCCTTTGCGCTGGGGCCGGGCGAGGCGCTGCTGGCGCTCCAGGCGGTGCGGGCGGTGGGCGTGTCGCAGGTGCAGCGTGTCCGTTCGGCGCTGCGGGCGGTGTGTTGCAGCCGCGCCGAACATCTGGCGGTGTTCGATCTGGCCTTCGACGCTCATTTTCTGCGCTCGACCGGCCCGCGTCCGGTGCGGCAGGACGCGCTGCCGCCGGTCAATCTCGGCTGGAATCCGCCGCCCGCAGCCTCCAGGCCGGACGACAGCGACCCTCCAGGCGTGCCGGAGCGCAGTAAAGTTCGCCCGGTCACGCGGCAGCGGCCCGCCGACGATCCAGATGCAGACGACCCTGACGACAGCGGCGCTGCTGGCCCCAGCCGCCATGACCCGGGCGCGCAGGGCGACACGGACGCGCAACAGATTGTGCGCGCCGCTGCCAGCGGTCAGCAGGAGGCGGGGGCCGCGCCCGATCTGAGCGCCGACACCGACGCCTCTTACGCCCAGGCCGCACGCACCTTCCTGCGCCACCTGCACCTGCGCCCCGCCCGCCGCTGGACGCCCGCCGTGCGCGGCGTGAAGCTCGACCCGCGCCGCACCCTGCGGGCCGCCCTGGGCACCGATGGCGAGGCTATCCGGCTGTACTGGCGTTCCCGTCCCCGACGTGGGGCGAGTGTCGTGACGCTCATCGACGCCAGCCGCTCGATGGACGACCACGCCACCGACGCCCTGCATTTCGCCGCCGCCCTGACCCGGCTCAGCCAGCGGGCACACACCTTCAGCTTCTCGACGCAGCTGCGCGACCTGACGCCCGAGTTGCAACGGCTGGACAGCGGCCAGAAGGTTACCGGGAGCCAGCGGCCCGGTCTGCCGCCGATGGGGGGGACCTGGGGCGGTGGCACCCGTATCGGGGTCAACCTCCAGGCGTTTCTGCGGGACCATGCGGACCGTCTGCTGTCACCCTCGACGCTGGTGCTGATCGTCAGTGACGGGCTGGAAGTGGGCGACACTGCGCAGTTGACCGACGCCGTGCGCGAACTGGCAAGGAGGACAGCGGCGCTGGTGTGGCTCAATCCGCTGGCGGCCCACCCGGCCTTCTTGCCCAGCACGCGCGGCATGCAGGCCGTGCTGCCGTACCTGACCCTGCTCACGCACGCCAGCACCCCCGCCGAGTACGCCGCCCTGCGCGTGCCAGGGCGAAAATAAACGGCGAAGGTCTGTCCTACCCGCCCATGTGCATCAGCAGCACGCTGCCCACGATCAGCGTCAGGCCCGCCCAGCCGCGCACGGTGAAGCGGACTCCGTCGATGTTCAGGCTCAGAAGCGCGGTCAATACGATGCCCAGGCCACCCCAGACCGCGTAGGCCACGCCCAGCGGCACGCTTTTCAGGGCCACGCCGAGCAGCGCAAAGGCCAGCAGAATCAGCGCGATGCCGCCCAGCGCGGGCAGGCGGTGTCTCAGGCCGTCTGAGCGTTTGAGCAGGATGTTGGCCCCCACGTCAAGGAGAGCGGCCAGGATCAACAGCAGGAAAGGCGTCCACGTTACGGTTGACGTCATGGCTGAACCTGTGGAAGACGAATCGTCGGCTCGCGGAGTGTGGCCTGCTGAACGGGCGCGGTTTTCTTCGGAACGACCTTCTGGGCCGACTGAACCGCAACCGTACCGCCGTGCAGCAGCCAGGCACCCAGGCCCAGCCCCAGCAGCGCCAGCAGCCGCAGTGGGCTGAGCGTTTCACCCAGCAGCGTCACGCCCGCCAGAGTGATGAGCACCAGACCGGCAGCTTCCCAGACGGCGAACGCCACCGCCACCGGAATGCGCCTGAAGGCCAGCGCCAGCAGCGCGTATGAGAGGGCGAGAAAGACGGACGTGATCAGGAACCCGGCGGCGTGATGGTTCAGGGCCGAGAGTTTAAGAGTGAGGGTGCCGATCACCTCGAAGGCGATGGCCGAAAAGAGTGCGAGCCAGGCCCGCATAAGTTACCTTCCTTTTTAACTGTTCAGAACGTCTTCGAGACCGGGCGCGCCCAGCGTTTGGATCAGATGTATAAATCAGACGTATGAATCGACAGGCGCTGAGGTCAGAGACGTTCCTGAAGAATGAATATCAATGGGGCGGTACGCCGCCTACGCATCAACCGCCTACAAGTTCAGACAACGTTTAAGACGGCCTACGTCCAGCTGCGGACGTAGAGCGAGTCGATCAGGGTGTGCTGCACGGTGCCTTCCCGCGCTTCCCTGGCCCGCGCCGCCGATTCGCCGATGCTGACCACGGCGGGGGCGCTCAGGTACAGATGTTCTGCCAGAACTGGCATTCGTTTCACGTCTCACTTGTGGCCCGGTCTGGGGGGCAGCATCAGGCGATGCCGCGCACGCGGGCCTGGCTGCATGGTAGGGCAGATGTGTCATGAGAAGATGTGAACGCCCACCGCTGCCGCACCGGGCGCGCCCTTTGCCGCTATCCTGTCCCGGTGATTCCCGCCCCCATCTTCCTGTGCGCCGTACCGATCTTGCCCGGTGAATGACCTTCTGACCGGATTTCGCACCGTGCTGGCAGGAGAGTATCCGGCGTTGTTATGGGCAGGCCTGTGCCTGACGCTGGGAGTCAGCCTGTCGGCGCTGCTGCTGTCGGTTTTGTTCGGCACGCTGCTGGGCGTGATCAGAAGCGTGCGTCTGCCCGTTCTGGGGGCGCTGGGTAACGCCTACGTGGAACTGGTGCGCGGCATTCCGCTGATCGTGCTGCTGAGCGTGGTGTACTACGGCCTGCCCGCGCTGGGCCTCACGCTCGGGGGCTTTCCGTCAGCGGTGCTGGCGCTGGGTCTGTACTCGGCGGCGTATACCAGCGAGATCGTGCGCGGCGGCCTGAGCAGCGTGCCCGCCGGGCAGCTGGAGGCGGCCCGCAGCCTGGGGCTGTCGCGCGTGCAGTCGCTCAGGTACGTGGTGCTGCCGCAAGCGTGGCGGGTGGCGCTGCCCGCGCTGGGCAACGAGTTCGTGAGCCTGATTCTGGGCAGCAGCCTGGCGAGCGCCGTGACCTTGCAGGAACTGTTCGCGGCGGGCAAGTACATCACCAACGCCACCTACCGCCAGTTCGAGGTGTACGCCGTGCTGGCGCTGGTGTACTTTCTGCTGACCTTCACCCTGACCCGGCTGGTGCGCCTCCTTGAGCGGCGGCTGTCGCGCGGCGAGCGGCTGCCCGAGCGGCGGGTGCTGTGATTGCTCCTCTGCCCGCCCGGTCCCCCTTCGTCTCCGGTTTTACCGCCATGCTTCCCCTCTGGCTGGGCGTGGCCCCCTTTGCGGTGGCCTACGCGGTCACGGCGCGGGCCGCCCACCTGAGCCTGCTCGAAACCCAGTTCATGAGCCTGAGCGTCTTCGCCGGGGCCTCACAGTTTGCCGCCGCCGGACTGTTCGGGCAGGGCGTTGGCGGGTGGTCGATCATCGCCACCACCTTTCTGCTCAACGTGCGGCACGTGCTGTACGGCCTGAGTCTGGCGCAGCAGCTTCCCATACATGGATGGCGGCAACTGCTGGCGGCCCAGTTTCTGACCGACGAGGCATACGGCGTGTCCGTGGCGGCGGGGCCAAAGCAGCCGGGCGGCCTGAGTCTGGGTTTCCTGCTGGGCGCGGAACTCAGCCTGTACGTCGTCTGGAACCTGTTCACGCTGGTCGGATCGCTGGCGGGCGCGTTCATTCCCGATCCAAAGGCGGTGGGGGCAGACGTGGTCTTTCCGCTGGCCTTCCTGGGGCTGCTGGTTCCGCTGCTGGCCGGGCGGCGAGAGGTGCTGGTGGCCGCTTTTTCCGGGCTGCTGGCCTGGGGCGTGTCGCGTATCCTGCCCGGTGGCCTAACGGTGCTGATCGCCGGATTGGGCGGGGCGCTGCTGGGCGCGTTTCTGAGTACCCCTCAGTCCCGCCGCAAGGTCAAACCGTGACGCCGCTGCTGACCATGCTCGGCATGTGGGCGGTCACGTTCGCGTCGCGTTACCTCGGTCTGAGCCTGGGCGGCCTGCGGCTGCCTTCCTTCTGGCTGGCCTTCCTGCGATTTGTGCCGATCAGCGTGTTCGCCGCCCTGGTGGTGCCGGACATTGCTTCTGCCCCCGACGCCCTGCGCCGCGCCGTGGCCGCGTTATTGTGCGCCCTGCTGATCTGGCGCACCCGTCAGCTCGCCGTGGGCATTCTGTGCGGCTTTGCGGGATACTGGGTGTTGCGCTGGCTGGGATGGCTGGCCTAGCTGGGATGGTGAGGCTTGTAGTCCGCAGGGAAAACTCTGCGTCCTGAAATTACATCGAGCAGGAGCAGATTTTCCCGGTTGTTCCCACAGGCCACGTGCTACAAGCCACGCGCCTTACCGCCAGTTCGCGCCCAGTCCACCCTGAAGCGCGTCGCGGATGCCTGAAGCCACGCCGTAGGCCACCCGGTCGAGGTAGTTGCTGTCTTTCAGGTTCAGCCCGTCTACCGGGTGGCTGGTGTACCCGATCTCGACCAGGGCCGCCGGAATGCGCGACTGGCGCAGCACCGCCAGCGACTGGGTGTTGTGCAGCCCGCGCGAGTAGGCGGCGGTGGTGGCCACGGCGCCCTGCTGGATGCTGGCAGCCAGGGCCTGCGAGTTGGGGTGGTTGGGGTTCCACCACGTCTCGATGCCGTAGCCCCTGAGCGCGGCGTTGGCCTCCATCGAGTTGACGTGGATGCTCACGAACAGCTGAGCCGCGCCCGTGCCCAGTTCGGCCCGCATTTTCAGGTCGGTGTTCTTGCTGGCCGCCAGCTGGGTGTCGGCGTCGCGGGTCATGATCACGTCGATGCCCGCCGTGTTCAGGTCGGCCCGCACGCGCCGGGCCACCGCGAGCGTCACCTCCTTCTCGACCACCTGACCGATGGCCCCGGGGTCCGAGCCGCCGTGGCCGGGGTCCAGCACCACCTTCGGGCGGTTCGGCGCGCCGCTGAAGGCCAGCATGCTGCCCCGGCTGCTCCTGAGTGGAGCCAGCGCCAGCGCACCCATTGGCGTGGTGTCGGCCAGGGCGGGCGAGATGTCCAGGGCCAGCCGCGCCAGCTGCCCGTTTCCCCCGGCGGGCAGCAGCACGTCGCGCCAGCCGCTGCGCAGCGTGATGGGAAAGGCGGTGAGCAGCGTGAGCGACACGCCCGTCAGGTTGGGCGCAAAACTCCAGGCCCGCAGCTCCGGGGTCAGGTCCGCCTGACTGACGAGCTGTGAGGCGTTCACGCCGGTCAGGTCGATGCGCAGGCCGAGCGGCAGCGGCGTGACGCGGAAGCCGGTTCCGGGCGGAAGGTCGAGCACCACGCGCGTCAGGCCGGGGTTCTTGCCGACGCGCGGAGCGGCCAGAATCGGCGCTCCTGCGCCGCTGCCGCTCACCGTCCCGCTGGTCAGACGGCTGCTGTCGGCGCTGCCGTTCAGGGCCGGGGTGACGGCGGGCAGGGTGCCGCTGTTCGGGGGCGCGGTGGTGTCGCCCGGAGGAAGCTGGTCGCCCTGGGCGCCGGCAACGGGCAGCGGGGCCGCCGGGCCACTGCCCACCCCCGCCGTGCCGGAAACGCTGGGCGCGGCGACGCTCTGCACGCTGCCGCTCACGCTGCTGTCGGCCCCACCGGACAGGGCGGCCCCGAGGGTCACGATCAGCACCCGGCCCCCGCTGGCGATGCTGGTCTCGCTGGCCGTCCAGCCCTGGGTTCCGCCCAGCGGAAAGGGCGTCTGAAGCAGCAGCTGCCCGCCGCCGCTTGGGTCGGGTGTGAGGGTGTAGTCGCTGACCGCGTTGCCGGGCGCGATCAGGTGCTGGGCCGCGAGGGTCTGCATCTGGCCCGGCGCAAAGCTCACGTCGAGCCGCAGACCGCTGTAGGTGGGCGTCAGGACATAACGCAGTCCGGCTGGGAGGTCGAAGACCGCGCGCGTGCTGGCAGTGGCGCTGCTGAAACGCGGTGTGCCGAATGCGGCAACTGTCAGGGTCTGCGCGGAGGGCGCGGCTCTCAGACCGCCTTGCGCGGCAGCGGGTCCAGATTGCAGGAAAGGGTCTGTGGGCTGGGAGGGTGCAGCAGGCTGAGCGGGCGCGGCGGCCAGAGAATATCCGCTCCCCAACAGCAGGGCCAACAGCAGGGGCCACGCGAGCGGGCGGGCACGGAAGCCGGATTTACAGACTGGGGGTTCACAGGATTGGGCGCTGGAGACAGATGAGCGGGCAGGCCGCAGGCAGGAAGCAGGAAGGTAGGAAGCAGGAAGTCTGTCCATGAATTATCCGTACTGTACGTGTTTTTGCGGTGAGAATGTGACTTCTGTCCTCATGATGTGAGAACGCATTCTCGTTTTTCTGTCAGGGTAGCCTGTGTGATGCCGGAATTTTCCCCTCAGCGTTCCTTCCAGCCCCTACTCGTGCCCGACGAACAGCAGCCCTGGCAGACCCTGAGCAGCCAGCAGCTGTCGCCCGCGCCGCACGTGCTGCTGCGCGACACGGTCCTCACCGGACACGGCACGCAGCTGGCATACACCTACCGCCCACGTGGCCCGGTGGCGGTGTTCGTGCTGCCGATCACGCTTGGGGGTGAGGCGGTCCTGATCCGGCAGTACCGCTATCCGTTGCGGGCCTGGGTGTGGGAGGTGCCAGCGGGCGGCGTGGAGAGCGGCGAGGAGTTGCTGGGCAGCGCGGCCCGTGAGCTGCACGAGGAGGTGGGCGGCTCGGCTGCGCAGTGGCTGGCCCTGCCCGCCTTCTATCCGCAGCCGAGCGTGAGCGGCGCGGCGTTTTACCCGTTTGTGGCCTTCGGAGTGACGCTTCAGAAGGCGCAACCCGAGGCCGACGAACTGATCGAACGCCATGTGCTGCCGCTCAGTGAAACCTACCGGATGCTGGACGCGGGCGAAATTCTGGCCGGACCAAGTGCGCTGACGCTCTATCAGGCCCGCGTACACCTGCAAGCCAGGGGCCTTCTTTAAGACAGTGTCAACCGTCCTGATAACCTCGGGTGCTAGGGGATCACGTGAACCGATCCACAATAGCGATGGCAGAAATCACGTCGAGCACAGTGTTGAAGAAAACACAGAAACGCGCTCCGCTCTCCGTCGAATGTGACCAATAGCGTGCCACACGCCTGGAGGCCATCAAGAACCCCCAGCACTCGAAGTTAACAAGGTTTTCCCATCTCCTTGTGAAAGAGGTGCCCCCAGAGCGAGGGGGTGAGGGGCAAGCAGGTCGGGCAACCCGAGAAGTCTGACCAGATGCCTGCCACTGATCGGTGGATGCTGGACTGACGAGCGTTCAGTGGACGTTGTTCCAGCGCTTCCTGCTATTCCAGCGCCCCGAACCCGGTGATGTCCCGGCCCACGATCAGGGTATGGATGTCGTGCGTGCCCTCGTAGGTATCGACGGTTTCCAGGTTCAGCATGTGCCGGATCACCGGATATTCGGTGGTGATGCCGTTGCCGCCGTGCAGCTCACGGGCCAGCCGCGCCCCTTGCAGCGCCACCCGCACGTTGTTGCGCTTGGCGACGCTCACCTGCCCGAAGGTCATGCTGCCCGCGTCTTTCAGCCTGCCGAGCTGCACGGCCAGCAGCATGCCGAGGCTGTGGTCGGTGAGCATCCGCACCAGCTTGTCCTGCACCAGCTGGCGTGAGGCAATCGGCTTGCCGAAGGTGCTGCGCCCGGTGGTGTACTCCAGAGAAGCGGTGTACACGGCCTCCAGCGCCCCCATCGCGCCCCAGGCGATGCCGTAGCGGGCACTGGTCAGGCAGCCCAGCGGCCCCTTGAGTCCGGCCACGCCCGGCAGCATGTTGCAGGCCGGAATGCGGCAGTCTTCCAGCACGATCTCGCCGGTCACGCTGGCCCGCAGACTCATCTTGCGCTTGATTTTGGGCGTGCTGAAACCTTTTATGCCGCGCGGCACGATGAAGCCGCGCACCGCACCTTCATCATCTTTGGCCCATACCACCGCCAGATCGGCCTCGGGGCTGTTGGTGATCCACATCTTGTTGCCGCTGAGCACGTAGTCGCCGCCGTCTCTGCGGGCGCGGGTGCGCATGGCGCCGGGGTCGCTACCGCCGTCGGATTCGGTCAGGCCGAAGCAGCCGATCAGTTCGCCGCTGGCCAGCCTGGGCAGGTACTCGCGCTTCTGCTCGTCGCTGCCGTAGGTGCTGATCGGGTGCATCACGAGGCTGCCCTGCACGCTGGCGGCACTGCGCAGGCCGCTGTCGCAGCGTTCGAGTTCGTACATCATCGCGCCGTAGCTGCTGTAGCTGGCCCCGGAGCCGCCGTACTCCTCGGCAATGGTGGGACCGAGCAGGCCCTGATCGCCCAGGCCCTTCATCACCTCGCGCACCGGCAGCTCGGCGCTGTCCCACCACTCTTCGATGTGGGGCGTCAGCTGGGCGTCCACATAACTCCGTACGCTGTCCATCACGAGTTTTTCGTCTGGGCCGAGGAGGCTCTGCGCCTGAAAGTAATCGAGCATGATACGGGCATTGTAGGGGATGCAGGGACGGGCGTTTGAGGCAAATACCGGGGTGTCAGCGAGGCGCTTCAGGCTTCCAGCCGGGCTAGAAGCTCTGCGAAGAGTGTGTCGGGTGCGCCGCTTGCCGTGTCCAGCACCACCCTCGAAGAAATCC
>JANXWI010000353.1 GCA_025351205.1 Deinococcus sp. | reverse complement strand
GCCGCGCAGCACGCTGTTCACCAGCCCCAGGTCCTCGTTGAGCAGAATGCGGAACAACGTCCCCACCGCGACCAGACTGAGCAGGCTCGGCAGAAAATAGGCGCTCCTGAGCAGCGCCCGCAGTGGAACGCGCTCCGAGTTGAGGGCGATGGCCAGCAGCAGCGCCGAGGCCAGCATGATCGGCACCTGCACGCCCAGAAACACGCCGGTGTTGAACAGCGCCTGCCGGAATACGTCGTCGCCTAGCAGCCGCTGATACTGCGCCGCCCCCGCCCAGCGTGCCCCGCCGTCCACGTCCCGTTGCAGGCTCAGCACCACTGCCCTCACCACCGGATAGGCCGTGAACAGCGCGTAGAGCAGCAGCACGGGGGCCAGAAAACCGTAGGGGACCAGGAAGCGGCGACGTGGGCCACGGGGCGTGTTCAGCACTGCGGACGCGGCCTGTGCAGGCAGTGGCCGGGTCATCAGCAGCGGGCAGAAGTCAGGGCGCTCACGGCCCCGCGATCTCACGCCCGGTCTGGTTCTTCAGGTCGCTGGCCGCCTTGTCGAGTGCCGCCTTGATGCCCACGCCGCCGGTCAGGACGCTGGCCTGCGCGGCGATCACCACCGCCACGGCCTTGTCGTAATCGCTGGAATACCTCAGCGGGCGCGACAGGAAGGCCGTCTTTTTGAAGGGCGCGAACACGTTGGGGGTGGCGAAGAAGGGGTCGGGGGTGTTGAGCACCGGGGCCTGAAGGCTGGGCAGGAAGCTGGGCCAGGTGCCGCGCTTTTCCAGCACCGCCCTGGAGCCGTAGGTCGCGTACCACTCCACGAAGGCCCAGGCCGCGCCCTTGTTCTGGCTGTTGGCCGGAATGGCGAGCGTGCTGCCGCCGACGTAGGCGCTGCGGCCACCGCCCACCGAGAAGGCGGGAACCTGCACCACGCCCCACTTGCCCTGCTGCTCCGGGACGTAGCCCTTGAAGATGCCGATCATCCAGACCGGCAGGTTGACGGCGGCCACCCGGCTGGCCTTGATCGAGCCGATCAGCCCGTCGGTGCCCTGCACGTTGAGCAGAATGCCCGCGTCCCAGGCCGACTTGACGATGCCCAGCGCCCGCTGCATCCGGGCGCTGTTGACCGTGATCTTGCCGTCGGCGTCGATGTAGAAGCCGCCCTGCTCCTGCACCAGAATACGCAGCAGCGTCTCCGACCCGGTGGCGTCGATCCCGGCCATCTTGACGCCGGGGTTGGCGGCCACCACCTTCTTGCCGGCGGCCAGAAAGTCAGTCCAGGTCTGAACGCCCGCCGCGTCCACGCCCGCCTTCTGAAACAGGTCGCTGCGGTACCACATGCCCACCGGCCCGGCGTCGGTGGGCATCGAGATCAGCTTGCCCTTCACGACGCTCTGGGTCCACTTGCTGCGGTCAAAGCTGCGCTCGTACTTGCCGCCCAGGGCGCTCAGGTCACTGAAGGCGTTCGGGAAGCGGGTGCCGTAGCTCTCCACGCGCTCGCTCTCGATCATGATCACGTCGGCCAGCGGCACGTTTCCGGCCAGACTGGCGGTGATTTTGGGGTAGGCGTCGGCGTAGCCCACGGTCACGAGGTTGACCTTGATATTGGGGTACAGCTTGTTGAAGGCGGGCAGCACCGAGGCGTAGGTGGCCTCGCTCCAGCTGAACAGCGAGATCTCGCCCCTCAGGCTGGCGTTTCCCTTCTGCGGGTCGGTGCCGGGCGCAGCGCCCTGGGCACTCACCATGCCGAGGGAGAGTCCAGCGAGCATCAGTAAACCTGTCCTGTTTCTCCTGCTCAATATTCTCATGGTGCCTCCGGTGATGACCCGCCTGACCAGCACGAGGTTTGGCGTTCTGGACGGGCTGTGGTGGGCTGTGTTGTATGTTTCTAAACTTCACTTTATTATTTCGGGGTGTCAGCGTCAAGTGTGCCCGAAGACAGTTCTGCCCCGGCTGGCAGTCCTGCGCCGGTCCGTGCACACGAGCGCGTCTATCAGGCGCTCAGGGCCGGAGAAGCGTTGACTCAGCCCGAGATTTCCGCCCGCACCGGCCTCAGTCTGCCCGCCGTGATCGCCGCTGTCTCGCGTCTGAAAGGGCGGGGGCTGGTGGCTGTGGGCGGCGCGAGGCGCGGCGTCGGCAGACCGGCCCGGGCCATCCGGGCCACGCCGGAAGCCAACACGGTGCTGGGCATCGATCTGGGAGGCTCGGCGCTCAGGGCCGCCGTGTACGACCTGCACGGCACGAAGCTGCGCGAACTGGAAACGCTCTCCCTCGCCAGCTTCTCGCGCCTGAGCCGCCCGGAGGCGCTGGCACACCTGCAAGGCGTGGTCCGGCAGGTCCCGAAGGTGCGCCGGGTGGGTCTGTGCGCGCCGGGCATCGTGACGCCGCGCGGCACGCTGGAGAGCAGCTGGCTGTTCGGATTCGCTCCGCTGGAGCGCACTGACCTCGAAGCGGCCCTGGGGCTACCCGTGACGCTGGAAAATGACGCCCGCAGCGCCGCCTGGGGCGAACTCAGGCAGGGTCACGGCACGGACAATTTCGCGTTTCTGAGCTTCGCCATCGGCATCGGCGCGGGCATCGTCTCAGGGGGCCGTCTGCTGCGGGGATCGCGCGGGGCCGCCGGGGAGCTGAGCTACCTGCCGACTCGCCTGAGCGGCTTCACCGAACAGCCCCGGCTGGGGGCGCTCGCCTACGGCTTTTATGAGACCCTGCGGGCGGTCAGCCGGGACCCGGACCTGCCGGGGTGGGAAGCCGCCATCTTCCGGGCTGCCGCTGCGGGCCAGCCCCAGGAGGCGCGGGCGGTAGCTGGCGCCGTGCAGCATCTGGCGCTGGCCATCGCCAGCCTGGTGACCGTGCTGGACCCGGAGCTGATCGTGCTGCGCGAAGAATTCCCGCACACCGAAGCGCTGCTGATCAACCCGCTACGGACCATGCTCGGAAACGTCGGCCTGCCGACCCCCATCAAGATCTCAGATCTGGGCAAGGACGCCGGACTGATCGGCGTAGTCCTGCTCAGTGCCGAGGTGCTGGAGCGTGAACTGCTGTCGGGAGCTTGATGAGGGTGAGTCAGTTATGCGCACATGGAGTTAAGCCCCGGTCATAGGAGGCGCGACCATGACCAACCGCAGAACGTACACCACCGAGTTAAGACGAGACGCTGTGAGACTGGCCCAGTCCACAGAAAACATCGCCAGCACGGCCCGAGATCTGGGCACCCTGCTCTCAGCGCTGCGGAAATGGATCAAGGCCGCACAGGACGCAGGTGAGCAGGCCTTTCCCAGTCAGGGTCGTCCAGCCTTGAGCGCAGAACAGCAGGAACTCAAACGACTCCGGAAAGAGAACGAAATCCTGCGCCAGGAGCGTGAAATATTAAAAAAGCCGCAGCTTTCTTGAGCAGGGCAGCGCCCATGAGGACGCTTAACCGCTTGAGCAGAACGGACCTCCATCAGGGGCCTGCCCGCATGAGGACGCTTGCTCGCTTCTTTGCCAGAGAGACCACACGCCGAGACCAGCTGTCTTACTGCTGCCGATGGTGTTCAGCGTTTGCTCAGGCAGGAGGACCATCGGTACGATCTGCTCTCAAGCCAGATGGGTGGCTGCCGCAAGACGTTGCAACGCGTCCTGATCTGGAACAAGGTCAGGCGACGAGATGCCGAGCAGAGACAGCACCTTCTTCACCGACAATAGGTTGGCTTCCGCCAGGCGGACCAGCCAGGATCCAATCCATTCATCGTGGAGGGGTGGCGGAAAAAGCAGAAATTACATAGTTCTGCTGCCAGTTTAAACGCTACTGCCAGTCAGAACGCCACAGACTGCCAATTTAAACGCTACCCTTCACTACCTTTCAACCGCCCTGCTGCGTCGCCTGGATGGCGGTCAGGGCGATAGTGTACACGATGTCGTCTACGAGTGCGCCGCGCGACAGGTCGTTGACCGGCTTGCGAAGCCCCTGGAGCATCGGCCCCACCGCCACCACGCCCGCCGAGCGCTGCACCGCCTTGTAGGTGGTGTTGCCGGTGTTCAGGTCGGGGAAGATGAACACCGTGGCCCGGCCCGCCACCGGGCTGCCGGGGGCTTTCTGCTGGCCCACGCTCGCCACGCTGGCCGCGTCGTACTGCATCGGGCCGTCAATGATCAGCTCGGGGTGACGCGCTCTGACCAGGGCGGTGGCGGCCTTGACTTTCTCCACGTCCTCGCCCGCGCCGCTCTCACCCGTCGAGTAGCTGAGCATGGCAATGCGCGGCGTGATGCCAAACGCAGCGGCGCTCTGGGCGCTCTGGACGGCGATGTCGGCCAGCTCCTCGGCGTTGGGATTGGGGTTGATGGCCGCGTCGCCGTACACGAGCACCTGCTCGGGCATCAGCATGAAAAAAATACTGCTCACGATCCTGCTGCCCGGAGCCGTCTTGATCAGTTGCAGGGCGGGCCGCACGGTGTTGGCGGTGGTGTGGACCGCCCCCGACACCAGTCCGTCCACCTCGCCCAGCGAGAGCATCAGCGTGCCCAGCACCACGTTGTCCTCCAGCTGCGCCTCGGCCATGGGAGCGCTCAGGCCCTTGCCCCTGCGTAACTCGACCAGCGCGTCCACGTAGCGCCCCCGGATGCCCTCCGGGTCGATAATCTCCAGGCCGGGGGGGAGGCTCAGCCCCTGGCTCTCGGCGATGAATTTTACGCGCTCGGGCGCGGCCAGCAGCAGGCAGCGGGCGATGCCCTTCTCGGCGCACCTGATGGCGGCCCGCACGGTGCGCGGCTCG
>JANXWI010000343.1 GCA_025351205.1 Deinococcus sp. | reverse complement strand
TGTAGATCTGGGCGTCGGATTTGGCGCGTTCCACCTCCAGCTGCACCATCAGCGCCCGTGTCTTGAGCGAGGCTTCCTGATTGAAGATGTCCAGTTCCACGGCGTGGTGCTTGCGGTAGAACTCCAGGGCCGCGCCTGTGTTGTTGGAAGTGGCGCTCAGCTCAGACAGGCTGAGATAAGCCTGCATCTCTAGGTCTTTGACGTTCAGCTCTTGGGCCAGCAGTAAGGCTGATGTGTAAGCATCCTTGGCCTGTTGACTGTTGCCGCGCTGATGGTAGACCTGACCCAGTTCGTAAAGGCTCCAGCCTTTCATCTGTGGATACCCGGCAGAAGTGGCGTAGTTTAATGCACGTTCCTGAAGGGTCTCGGCCAGATCATATTGTGCCAATCTGGCATGGGCTTTGCCTTCTGTAGATTGAGCCAGAGCCTCAACCAATAACTGATCATACTGCCGAGCTTGCGTCGCCGCCTTATTGGCTAGGCTGATCGAAAGCTCAAAATCACCCTGCTCAAAAGCTAAATTGGCATATGTGCCCATTGCTTTGGCTTCACCGGAATGATCTTCAATCTCGCGGTAAACCATCAGGCTCTCACTCAAATATTGTTGCGCTTCACTCAGAGAGCGCCGATCCATACTCACAAAACCAAGGTTGTGCAGACAGTGCGCCTCACGTTGCCGGTCCTTCTGTTCACGGGCGATCTTCAGCACCACCGACAGCTGCTCGGTGGACTTGTCGTAGTCGGCCAGCGAGTTGTACACGCCCGCCATCAGGTTGGCGCAGTCGGCCTGCAAGGTCAACTGTGCGTGCGCCACCCCGATGTCCAGGCCGCGCACCAGGTGGCCCAGCGCCTCCTCGAAGGCCGACGACATGAACCTGAACCAGCCCATGTTGCGGTGCGCCAGGCCCAGCAGCAGTTCGTCGTTGCCCGCCTCGGCCTGTGTCAATCCTTCGGTGGCCAGCGCCTCGGCTTCTCTGGAATGGCTCTCGCGCAACGTCCAGGCGCGCTCGATCAGATCGGCCAAAGCGGCGTCCGTCACGGTGCGCGGCTGGGTGGGCACGGCAGGCCTGACCAGCACCGGGCGGGGGTGCAGCAGTTCGCTCACCGAGTTGCCCAGCGGGCTGACCTTCGAGCTGATCAGGCTGGTCAGGCAGTCCACGATCAGGGGGTCGAACTGGCTGCCCGACTGTTTCTGCATTTCCTGGAGCGCCTCTTCGATGCTCCAGGCGGGTTTGTACAGCCGCGCGGTGATCAGGGCGTCGAACACGTCGGCCACCGACACCACCCGTCCGGAAATGGGAATGTCCGCGCCCGCCAGCCCGCTGGGGTAGCCCTGGCCGTCCCAGCGTTCGTGGTGGGTGCGGGCGATCTCCTCGGCCATCTTGAGCAGCGGCGAGGTGCTGCCCTCCAGCACCTTGGAGCCGATCACGGTGTGGGCCTTCATGCGCCCGAACTCCTCGGGGGTGTACGCGCCGTGTTTGAGCAGCACCGTGTCGGGAATGCCGATCTTGCCGATATCGTGCAGCCTCGCCGCCCAGCGGATCAGATCGACGGTCTCGTGGGGCAGCCCCAGCGCCTGGGCCAGGTGGCCTGACAGTTCCCCGACCCGCCGGGTGTGCTGCCCGGTCTCGTCGTCGCGGTACTCGGAGGCCATGCCCAGACGGGTCACGATCTCGATCTGGGCGGCCTCCAGCTCGGCGGTCCTGACCCGCACGGTCTCCTCGGCCTGGAGGCGGGCGGTCTGCGACACCTCGCCGATCTGCCGGAACATGTCGGCCTCCTGGCGGGCGCGTTCGGCCTCGAAGCGGGCGGTCAGGGTCTGGGCGCGGCGCTCATTGTTTTCGTTGAACAGCTGTCCGGCCAAGGCCTGATGGGCACGCAGGTACGGAAAGGCCGCGCCCAGGTCCCCTGCACTCTCGAAGCCCTGGTACAGCGCCTGATACACCTCCAGCGCCGACTGCCGCATGTCGTGGGCCAGGGCGGCTTCCAGCGCCGCGCCCAGCAGGCTGTGTGCCCCGGCGCTCTGGCCTTGAAGGAAGCTCAGGCGGCCCAGGCTGAGCTGGGCGTTGACCCGCCCCTGGAGGTCTTCCTGGGTCAGAGACTGGCGCAGCGACTCGCCGAACAGTTCGCGGGCACGCTCAAAGTCGCCCATGTCGCTGTAGACCTGCCCCAGGTTGTCGGTCAGGTCGATCAGTTCCTGGGCGTTGGTCGCCTGGGCCAGTTCCAGGCCGAGCGAGAGGGTCGAAATCGCCAGCGGAAACTGTTTCTGGGCCTTGTAGACCAGCCCCAGTTCGCTCAGGGCCGAGAGCTGGGTGTCGGTGTCGCCCGCCTGGGCCGCCGTCTCCAGGCCCGGAACCAGGTACTCCAGGGCCTGAGGGTACTGCCGCAGCGCCAGGTAGGTGTGCCCGATGTTGACCAGGCAGGCGGCGCGCGACTCGGCAGACACCTCGGCGTACTGCACCGACAGTTGCAGGCACTGGAACAGCGTGGTCAGCGCCTCGGCGTGGTCGCCCAGGGTGGCGTGCAGCGTGCCCAGGTTGCTCAGGCACTCGACCTGGCCAGCCCAGTCGCCCAGCCGCGCGCGCACCAGGGCCTCCTGGCGCAGATGTTCGGTGGCCTGGAGATACAGCCCCTGGCGCTGCTCCAGCCCGCTGAGGTACGACAGCCCCTCCGCCTGCGCCGCGTCGTCGCCCTGCTGGATGGCCACGGCCAGGTACTGCTCGGCCACCCCGGCCAGCCGCTCGTCGCCCTGGAGGTGAAGCGTGCGGGCCAGGGCCGCCAGCGAGAGCAGTTCCGCCGCGCCTGCCAGCCCAGTGTCTGCCAGTCCAGTGCCTGTCAGCCCAGTGCTTGTCAGTCCAGTGCCTGTCTGCCCGACCAGACCCGCTCCGGCTGCCCTGCGTTCGAGGAGCGGATCGGCAGAGCCGCCTCTGACCGGGACGGCAGGAAAACCGGTGGCCGCTTCGGTCAGACTGGAGGAAACTGAGCTGGAGGGAATTGAGCCGACGGGCGGCAGGCCAGCGGAATCACGGATCGTCATGGCTGCGGGTCCTTTGACGGCGGGTTCAGGGGAGGCGCTTCCTGCGAAGGGGCTGCCGCCGACTGAGCATCCGGGAAGCGTGCATCCGGCAGGAAGACCGGGGAGGCGGACGAGGTACCGGGCGTGAAGGGCTGATGCAGATGGGGCTGATCCAACGTCGGGTCGTTTCCGGTCGTGCCCTGTTGAGACGCGCCCGGCCTGAATGTACCTGAGTTCAGCGTGTCTGAATTGAATGGATCTGAATTGAATGGATCTGAATCAAATGTATCCGGGTCGGGGGTATTCAGCCGCTCCAGGGCCAGGTAGAGCAGGTCCGAAAGTCCCGCCGTCTCGTCCGGGGCGCTGACGTGGCTGACCCGCAGGACGCTTCGGCTGGGCGCGGCGCTGCCGGGGGCGGCCACCGACAGCTCAAACCTCAGGGCGTGCGCGTCCAGCCGCGCCGCCAGCGCCCTGCTTTCCTGGGCGTCCACCGACCTGACCAGCGTGGCGAGCAGCGCGCCGCCCAGCCGGTACACCTGGTCCTCGGTGCGGAGCGTGCCGCCCAGCCCGTCGGCCAGCGCCCGGATCAGGTCGTTGCCGCCCGCGAAGCCCGACCTCAGGTTGACCGCCCGGATGTCGGCGATCTCGAACAGGCTGAGCGTGAGCGAGCTGCGGTGGCGCTGGCTGTACGCCAGCTCGGCGCTCAGGTCGGCCAGCAGCGCCCGGCGGTTGGGCAGGCCGGTCAGCTCGTCGCTCAGGGCGGCGTGTTCCAGCATCAGGGTCTGCATCTGGCGCTCCATGGCCAGCCCGAAGGCGCGGGCCGCCGCGTCGATCAGGCCCAGGTCGGCGGGCAGCTCTCCGGGCAGCTCCAGGTGCAGCGCGTGAACCTCCGGCAGCCCGGCGGCCACCGGAATGAGCAGCACCTGACGCCCGCCCGGCAGCGTGGCGCTGCGGGTCAGCACGCTCAGCGACGAGGTACACGACACCGATTGCCGCAGCAGCGAGGCCAGCGAGGCGGCCTGTTCCTGCGTCTCCCGGGTCAGGTCGTGATGGCCGGGCGAGTAGGCGGCCAGACAGTTCAGTCCGCTGGGGTACAGCCGCCAGATCGAACAGACCGAGGCCCCGGCCAGCCCGGCCAGCAGGCTCAGGCCGCGCTCCAGCACCTCTTGCAGGTTGACCGCTCCGGCCAGCTGCTGGGCCAGGCCGTACAGGGCTGCTAGGTCGGCATTGACCCGCGCCAGCTCGGAGGTGCGCGCCCGCACGCGCCGCTCCAGGTCGAGGTTGAGGCTGCGCAGTTCACCCTCGGCCTGCTCGCGTCGCCGGATCTCGCCGTTCAGCCGCAGCGCCGGGTTGACCAGTCCGGCCACCGCGTCCAGGGCGGAGCGCACTTCCAGGGGCCACTCGTTCTGGCCCGGCTGGTTGTGATCTGCCTGGCCCTGGCTCGGCTGGTTCTGAGCCTGGGGGCCGCCCCAGAACGCCAGCAGCGCCCACGGTTCCTGGCCCGCTGGCAGGGCGTCTGCGGGTCCGGCAGTCGGGGCGCTGCCGAGTGGAATCAGGGCCAGCGGTCCGCCGCCTGCCGCCCCGCCCCGCCCCGCCGCCAGTCCGGTCAGGGTGAACTCCTGCCCTGCGTGGGCCAGTCGCTCGTAATCAAGCTGCTCATGACCGGGCCGCGCCCAGAGCGATACGCCCTGCACGCCGTACTGTTCGCGCAGCAGGGCGTACACCTCTGCGATGATGTGCAGCGGATCGGTCACCTGCAAGATGCGCTGGGCCAGCCGGGTCAGCAGCCTGGCCTCGGGCGGCAGGCGCTGGAGATGGGGCTGGGCCACGCCCGACCGGGCCATCTCCTGAGCGCCCGACAGCGGGCAGCGGTAGCCCAGCCCGCGCACCGTTTCGATCATGCCCGCGCCCAGCTTGCCGCGCAGCCGCTTGACGTAGGTGTCCACGATCCGGGCGTCGCCGGGAAAGTCCAGGCCCCAGACGCGCTCCAGAATGTCGTCCCGGCCAAACAGCCGCCCCTGCGCCGTGAGCAGCAGTTCGGTCAGCAGGTATTCTTTGGCAGTGAGCGTGACCACCTGAGCGTCCAGAAAGACCCTGCGCCCGTGTGGGTCGAGGCGCAGTTCTCCCGCAGCGGGCAGCGCCGGGGGTTCAGCCCCTGACTGCTCAGCGGGCATAGCAGCCGCGCGATCTGCCGGTGAAACGTCCACTGGCGCGGCCTCCCAGAGCAGCGCCGGGAAGCCGGGCGGGGAGGTCCAGTGGCCCGTCTCCGGGCGTTCGGGATCGCTCATCCCGCCGCCGGGCGGTGCAAAAGCCAACCATCCACGGCCTGCCCCTGGACCCCATGCGACCACTGCCCAGGCTGGCGACGTGGGTCTGATCCAGGCCGGTCAGACCCACGTCGCCAGGAGGCCACCAGATCGGGAGGGGAGATGGGAACGGTAGGCATAGGAGGGGTCGGAGGCAGGAAAGAGGAACACGGTGTAACAGAAAAACACAGCGCACTCGTTGTCTGGCCGTTCGTAGTGAAAGTATAGTGAAGAACGGCTGACAGATTTCTCACATGTCCAGCGGAGTCTGAGCCTGAGATGGCCAGTGTCTGCGACGAATTTTCACGCCCCGGCTGTTTACTCCACGCCCCGCACCCGCCGCCGCTGGTAGGCCCCGGTCAGCAGCTCGGTGATGTATTCGCGGGTAAACGGCATGCCGCTGGCCTCGGCTGCCGTGACCTCGGCGGCGCGGTTGTAGGGAAGGCGCACGAACTGGGCGCTGTAACTCACGCCGCCCGGGTCGTCCGGAAACTCCAGGATCAGGTAACAGGCCAGGGTGCTGTCGAGCGGGTTTCCCACCGAGCCGCAGTTGATAAGAGGCAGCCCCTCGACGTCCAGCATCAGGGCCTCGTGAATGTCGGCGTACACCAGCGCGTCGGCCTGCTGGGTCAGGCCCAGCGCCAGGTTCGGCTCGAAGGCGGCCACCTGCTCCTGAAGGCTGCTGTGCGGGTACAGACGGTGAAACACTCCCCGGCTTCCGGCATGTACGAAGCGCCAGACCTGCCGGGCAAAGGTCTCCTCGATGCCGTAGGGCAAGTCCGCCAGGTAACGCAGGTCGGCTGCCGACAGCAGGGTGCGCGGCCAGAGGTCCTGCGGGCGGTGGCTGGCCCCGGCCACCCGGGCGTCCCAGTTGCCCTGCACCACGCGGGTCGCGTTCGCCTGCACCCAGCCCAGCACCTCGCGCGGGCGCGGCCCCTTGCCCACCAGGTCGCCCAGCACCCACACCTCGCTGATGCCGCGCCGCAGGATGTCGGCGTGAACGCTCAGGGTCGCCTCCAGGTTGGCGTGCAGATCGGCGAGGACGGCGAGCTTCATCGCCCCGCAGTTTAGCCCGGCCACGCGGCCCAGGTCAGGAGCAAATACGCCAGTCGTGGCG
>JANXWI010000336.1 GCA_025351205.1 Deinococcus sp. | reverse complement strand
TCGGCTTCGGGGAAGACGGCGAGAAGTTTGCCCGCGCACTGGGCCTGCCCTTCCTGCTGGTGCCGATGGGCGAGAGCAGCACCGTTCCGGACGGCTCCCCGCTCAGGCTGAGCATGCCCCCGGCGGCCTGTACGGCGCTGTGCATGACCTCCTCTCCCCCGTTGCCGCTCACCAGCAGGAAGGGCAGGCCCAGTGCGCGGGCAAACTTCTCGCCGTCTTCCCCGAAGCCGATCACGCGAGTCACCCGGCCCTGGGCGGCCTGCCGCAGCGGCTCCAGCTGTGCGCCCTTGTCTCGGCCCCCCACCAGCCAGGCAATCGGCGGCGTGGCCTGTTCCAGCGCCGCCTGAACGGCGATGGTACGGGTGGCGATGCTGTCGTCGACGAAGCTCAGACCGCGCCAGCACAGCACCGTCTCGAAGCGGCCCGGAACCGGCATGGCCTGCCGCAGCGTGTCGGCCAGCGCCGAGAGATTCAGCGGCTGGCCCAGACGCTCCATCATGGCCCCCGTCGCCAGCAGCGCCGCCGCCGCATTGGCCGGATGCAGGCCCCCCGGCAGCTCGCCGAGCGGCAGCACCTCACGCCCGTCTGCCAGGGCCAGCCTGCCGGGAGCGAAACGCAGCACCCGGGCGCGGGTCTGCACTGCAAGCCCTTCCGGCACGATCAGCTCGTCTTCCGAGGTCTGGTGGGCAGTGATGTTCAGCTTGGCCGCGTGGTATGCCTCCACGCTGCCGTGCCTGTCGAGGTGGTCCACGCCCAGGTTGGTGATAACCGCCACCGCCGGGCGAAAGGTGGAGATTCGTTCCAGCTGAAAGCTCGACAGCTCGGCCACCGCCACCTGGGCCGCATCGACGACATCGAGCAGCGGCGGGTCGATGTTGCCGCCCTGGAGCGCCTGGACGCCCTGGCCGCGCAGCAACGCGGCGATCAGGACCGTGGTGCCGCCCTTGCCCGCCGTTCCGGTCACGCCGATGATCGGCAACTCCGGGCGGGCGCGGTAGGCCAGTTCCGCCTCTCCGATGACCTCGGCCCCGGACCCGCGCAACCGCTCCAGATCGGGATGGTCTATCGGCACGCCGGGCGCGGCGATCACCGTGCGGTAGGGGCGCGAGGGGTCGCCAGCCGCGAAGCCCAGCCTCTCCATCAGATCCAGGTCTTCCTGCTGTGGGCGGGCGTCCAGCCACTGTGCGGGCACGCCTTCCTGCGCCAGAAACCGCGCCACCCCGCGCCCGCTGCGGCCCAGGCCGTAGATGAGCACCGGGCCATCAATAGAGATCATGGACACAGAGTAGCGAAAAAGACGGGCTGGGTGGGCAGATTGCCGAAACGAAGCGCGGAACCTCTGGCGCTGCGGTAGCGTAGAGCATGAGCGGACAGGCGCGGCGGCTGGTGATTGCGGGCGGTTCGGGCTTCCTGGGGCGGGCGCTGGCACGGCATTTTGCTCCGCAGGGCTGGGACGTGGTGGCCTTGTCGCGCTCACGGCCCGGGCAGGAGGTTCCGGCCCGCTGGGTGGCCTGGGACGGATTGCGGCAGGGCGACTGGACCCGCGAACTGGACGGGGCCGCCGCCGTGGTCAACCTGGCGGGCCGGACGGTCAACTGCCGCTACACCGCGCAGAACATGCTCGACATCTACACTTCGCGCCTGGACAGCACCCGCGCCCTGGGCCGGGCGATTGCCAGCGCCGCGCAGCCGCCCGCCGTGTGGCTCAATTCCAGTACCGGCACGATCTACCAGGGCAGCCGCGACCACCCGCAGACCGAAGCCGGGGGCGAGATCGGCACGGGCTTCAGCGTGGACGTGGGGCAGCGCTGGGAGGCCGCCCTGTGGGAAGAGGAACTGCCCCGGACCCGCCGGGTAGCGCTGCGCACAGCGATGGTCTACGGCGCGGGCGAGGGCGGCGTGATGCAGACCACCGACCTCGTGGTGCGGCTGGGCGGGGCCGGAAGCATGGCCGGAGGCGGGCAGTACGTCTCTTGGATTCACGAAGCCGACTTCTGCCGCGCCTGCGAATTCTTGATCGCTCATGATCTGGCAGGCGCGGTGAACCTGAGCGCCCCCGAAGCCCTGCCCAACCGCGACTTTCTGCGCGCGTACCGGGCGGCCTGGGGCGTGCCGCTGGGCATTCCGTCCACGGCGGCGCTGATCCTGCTGGGCGCGCGCGTCATGAATTCAGAGGCCGAGCTGCTGCTCAAGAGCCGCTGGGCAGTGCCGGAGCGGCTCTTGCAGGCCGGGTTCACCTTCGAGTACCCGGAGTGGGCGGGCGCGATCACGCAGCTTGTGGGTCAGGTGCGGGCGCACGGGCACGCGGGGCGGTGATCAATAGTCTGGACGGTTTTTGGCTTCGAGTGCAGTGAATCAGGAAAATGCCGTCTGGAATGCTCAGCCCGCTCACCCCCCCCCAGCCTCCCCCCTCCCTGCGGGCTGTACCAGTCAAGGGGGAGGAGTGGCGTGGTCATCCGCGTTCTTGACGACGAAGGAGAAGCTAAAAATCTCGTGTACATCGTATTTCCCGCGATAATGCATTGAACCTGTTCGGACCATTGGCAATATGGATTCCGATAGAGCAAAACAGAACGCGGCGGCCCCGTCCAGCTCAGCCGCCGCGCCCATCCGTTCTGATTGTTCTCAGCTCAGGTGATGCACCTCGGGCAGCCCGTAGACCGGCGTGTCCAGCCCTTCCATCCGGGCCTTGATCTGGAGGCCCAGAAACTGCGAGTAGTGCCGCGACTGGTGCAGGTTGCCGCCGTGAAACCACAGCCCTTCCTGCTGCGTGGGCTTCCACATGTTGCGCAGCTCGCCCTCCCAGGGACCGGGGTCTCTGGTGGTGCCCGACCCCAGGCCCCAGATCTTGCCCACCCTGTCTGCGACCTCCTGCGAGATGAGTTTGGCGGCCCAGCCGTTCATGTTGCCGTAGCCGGTGGCGTACACGATCAGGTCGGCGCTCAGCTCGGTGCCGTCACTGAGCCTGACGCCGTTCGGCAGCACGCGGTCCACGCCCACACCCGAGTTCAGCTTCACCTGACCGCCCGCGATCAGTTCACTGGCCCCCACGTCGATGTAGTAGCCCGACCCCCGGCGCAGATACTTCATGAACAGGCCGGAGCCGTCGTCACCGAAGTCGAGCATGAACCCGGCGGCCCGCAGCCGGTCATACAGGTCAGCGTCGCGGCGCTGCATTTCCTGGAAGGCCGGGATGTGCATGCTGGGCAGCACCTGATACGGAATGGAGGCGAAGGTCAGGTCGGCCTTCTCGGTGCTGATGCCCTGCGCCAGCGCCTCCTCGGAATACAGGCCGCCCAGCACCAGCTCCATCAGGGTGTCGGAGCGCGAGATGTGCGTGCTGCTGCGCTGCACCATCGTCACGTCCGCGCCGTGCTGATGCAGATCGGCGCAGATGTCGTGGGCCGAGTTGTTGGCCCCGATCACCACCGCCCGTGTGCCGCGCCACGCCTCGCCGCCCCGGAAGGCGCTGCTGTGGACCTGCGTGCCCTGAAAGTCTTCCATCCCGTCAAAGCTGGGTTTGTTGGGAAGGCCCGACATGCCGGTGGCGAGCACCAGCTGCTTGGGCCGCAGGATGATTTCCTGGCCGCCGCGCACGACTGTCAGGGTCCACTCGCCCTTCTCGGCGTCGTACACGGCACTCTTGGCCTCGCTGCCGCCCCAGTAGTTGAGTTCCATCACGCGCACATACATTTCCAGCCAGTCGGCCAGCTTGTCCTTGGGCGAAAACACCGGCCAGTCGTCGGGGAAGGGCATGTACGGCAGGTGGTCGTACCACACCGGGTCATGCAGGCACAGGGAATGGTAGCGGTTGCGCCACGAGTCGCCAGGCCGCCCTTGCTTGTCGAGAATGATGGTCGGCACGCCCAGCCGCCGCATCCGTGCGCCCAGCGCCACGCCGCCCTGCCCGCCGCCCACGATCACGCAGTAGGGCTGGACGCTATGGCCCAGCTCGGCCTCCTGCTCCGTCTTGCGGTCCAGCCAGTTGCGGCGGTCCTCCACCAGCCCGTGCTGTGCGCCCCGTTCGCGCCGCCCGTGTGTACGCTCCTCGAAGCCCTTCAGCTCGGTCATGGTGGTCAGCAGGGTCCAGCACAGGCCGCCCTTGAGCCGCAGATGACCTCGGCCCCGCGCCGCCCCGGTCTCGAAGGTGAACCAGCCGTCCACCACCCCATCTGCCTCGCTGGCCTCGCCCTCCAGCGTCCAGCCCGACGGATTCACGCCGTTCAGTTGTGCGGCCAGCATGTCGGCAATGGCCGGGCGGCCCTCCAGCGTGGTGATGTTCCAGGTGAAGCTGATCAGGTCGCGCCAGAAGCCGCCGTGCTCGAACAGCCGCACCACCGCGCCGCTGCTGCGGCTGTCCAGCGCCTCAGCGAAACGGTCCAGCCAGGCGCTCACCTGCTGAGAAGGCGTGGCGGGCGGCGGATTGCTGGGCGTGGGATCGATGTGTGTGGTCATCAGTTTCCTCCCGGTATGGGCGTGAACGCTGGCTTCCAGACGCTGTGTTGGATGTAGAGGGTCGGACATTCCAGCATGTCCGGTTCGGCAGTGGCTTCGGACAGTTTCGATTCAGGGAAATTGGGAAATATTGTTTGGGACGCTCGGCCCGTTCACCCCCTCCCCAGCCCTCCCCCCTCAAGGGGGAGGGAGCATGGGCAACCAGATTCATCATTCATCTGGTCGGTTGACTATCTGTGAGTGATGACCACTGGCATGTACGTGACTACTTCTTGTTGTTAGCCCCTCCCCCTTGAGGGGGGAGGCTGGGAGGGGGTGAACGGGCCAAGCGTCCAATGACCCACTAAAAGTTGACCCCCTGTCCTGACCTGTTGACGCTGTAATGACCACTTTACAATCTGTATTTCAATCGTCCGCGCTCACCGCTTCCTGCCTGCTGGCCCGGGCCAGGGCGGGGCGGTCCAGGATCAGGTCAGCGGCCTTCTCGGCGATCATGATGGTCGGCGCGTTGGTGTTGCCGCGCGTGATCTCGGGCATCACGCTGGCGTCCACCACCCACAGCCGCTCCAGCCCGCGCACCTTCAGGGTGTCGTCTACCACGGCCATGTCGTCATGGCCCATCTTGCAGGTGCCCACCGGGTGATAGATGGTCATGGAATGCGCCCGCACGTGCGCCTCCAGGCCGGCGCGGTCTGTGACGCCCGCGCCCGGCAGCGCCTCGTCCTTGCGGTGGACATCCAGCGGCGAGGCCATGACCGCGTTACGGGCCAGCTCCAGGCCGTACACCAGCACGTCCATGTCGGCCCGTTCCGAGAGGTAGTTGGGTTCGATCAGCGGGGCTGCCGTGGGGTCGGCGCTGGCGAGGCGAATCTGGCCCCGGCTGGCGGGCTTGATGAGAGAAGGCAGCAGCGTGAAGTGGTGGCCGTCCATCTCCACGAAGCCGTGGTCCAGAAACAGCGCCGGGCCGTTGTGGTATTGCAGGTCGGGGGCGTCCAGGCCGGGCCTCGTCTTCATGAAGCCGCCCGTCTCGGCGATGTTGCTCACCAGCATGCCGCGCTGCTCGCTCATGTACAGCGACATCTGCGCCTCGCTCAGGGCGTCTTTCAGGCCGGGGGTGTCTGTTTCGTAGACCAGCGGCACGAACAGGTGGTCCTGCAAGTTTCTGCCCACGCCCGGCAGCTCGTGCAGCACGCTCACGCCCGCCGCTTCCAGCTCGGCGCGGTCCCCGATGCCCGACAGCATCAGCAGGTGCGGCGAAGTGATGGCCCCGGCGCTCAGAATCACGCCCCGGCTGGCGTGGACCGTGTGGGTCTCACCTTCCAGCACGTATTCCACGCCTGTCGCCACGCCGTGTTCCAGAACGACGCGGGTGACGTGCGCCCCGGTTTTGGCCTCCAGGTTGGGGCGCTCCAGGGCCGGGCGTAGGTAGCCGGTGGCGGTACTCCAGCGCACGCCGCCCTTCTGCGTCACCTGATAGCGGCCCACGCCCTCCTGTGATGCTCCGTTGAAGTCGTCGCTGCGCGGGTAGCCGAGCGTCTCGAAGCCCTCGACGATGGCGTCGCTGATGGGGTTGGTGTAGCGCCGGTTCTCGACGTGCAGCGGGCCGCCCGCGCCGTGGTAGGCGTCTGCTCCGTTCTCGTTGTCCTCGGCCCGCTTGAAGTACGGCAGCACGTCGTCGTAGCCCCAGCCCGCGTTTCCCGCCTCGGCCCAGGCGTCGTAGTCGCGGCGGTGGCCCCGGATGTAGATCATGGCGTTGATGCTGCTGCACCCGCCGAGCATTTTCCCGCGAGGCCAGTACAGCCTGCGCCCGTCCAGATGCTCCTGGGCCTCTGTTTCGTAGTTCCAGTCGAGCGGCGACTTGAACAGCTTGGCGAACGCCGCCGGAATGCTGATCTCCTGGGCGGTGTCGGGGTGGCCCGCTTCGAGCAGCAGCACCCGGCAGCCCGCGTCCTCGCTCAGCCGGTTGGCGAGCACGCAGCCCGCCGAACCTGCGCCCACAATCACGAAATCAACCGTCTGCGTCTCGTTCATAGGTGGCCTCCAGCGAGACGGCGACGGACTTTCGGAACAGTGCCAGACACAATACCAGACACGGCCCGGAGCCGAAGAACCCAGATTCTCGTTGGAGGTAGTGTGCGCCAGAAGTCAAAGAGAAAAGTGAAAGCCAGTGAACAAAGGGTTGGGTTGAAACGTGGCCGGGAAAACAGAGGCGGTCACGCGCTCAGGATCAGGCCATATCGAACAAACCGCGCTTCAATTCAACACGCTCAGCCCGCGCAGGATGCCCCACACCACTGCCGTGCCCAGCGCCGTGACCAGCCAGAAGCGCACCGTGACGTGCGTTTCGGGCCAGCCCAGTTCCTCGAAGTGGTGCTGGATGGGCGACATCCGGAACAGCCGCTTGCCCCCGGTGCGCCGGAAGTACAGCACCTGAAGCGCCACGCTGAGAACGGCCACCACCGGAATAATGGCCGCGATGGGCAGCAGCCACACGTCGGCGTGCAGGATGTACGCGCCCGCCACGACGCCCCCGATGGCGTGCGACCCCATGTCGCCCATGAACACGCGGGCCGGGTGGGCATTGAACCACAGGAAGCCCAGCAGCGCCCCGACCAGCAGCACCGACACGGGCGACACGCCCAGGATGGGCAGCAGCACGATGATGCTCACGCCGCCCAGCAGGCTGTCGAGGCCGTCGGTGAAATTGAAGGCGTTGACCGCCCCGACCATCACGAAGGTGTACAGCGCGATGTCGCCGTACAGGCCCCAGCCGGGCAGCCAGACGTGCGGAGCCAGCGGGGCAGCGAAGACGGCGAACAGCAAGCCCACCGCCAGCTGCGCCGGAAACTTTTCGCGGGCCAGCAGCTCCTTCTTGCCGCCCAGCTTGCGCCAGCGGATCTTGAGAATGTCGTCGGCGGCCCCGATCAGGCCCATGCCCAGGCCCACCAGAATTAGCAGCGTCTCGGTCCTGCCGCCGCCATGCCCGGTGAGCAGCAGGACCAGCCAGATGAGCAGCAGCGCCACCACGAAGGGAATCCCGCCCGCCGTGGGCGTGCCTTCCTTTTTCAGGTGACTCTGCGGGCCTTCCTGCCGGATCGGCTGACCCCAGCCGTAGCGCTTGGAAAAGGTGATAAACAGGCCCACCAGAAACCAGGAGACGAGCGCGGCGACGATCATCATGCCCGGAAGACCGGGGCGGGAAAGGGGAAATTGAGGTGTGTCATACGCTCCGGGCAAGGTATCACGGGTGAAGTTGAGAGCGGCGAGGCGGGTTGTCAGACGTGTGAATGAGCATGGCTGTAAAAATAAAAAAATATGAGATCGGCAAGTCTCACTCTGGAAGAGAAACGCAGTAGCGCCAGAGTCATGTTCGGGTTTCTCATCCCCTTCGTATTGGCATTTTGTTTTGGTGCTTTTTTAGATGTCGGCTTGTACGTAGACTCGTTCAAATTTTCCAAAACAATCGGAATCGTAGCGCAGAAAGAACTTATCGACTCAGGCTCTCGTGGCAAGGTAAGGCTAAACTGTGCATTTTTTTATGAATTCGATATTGACGGGCACAAATATGGTGGGGGCCACATCACGCCTGAATCCGCAAAAATAGCTCCATTTATACTGATTCCTTTTCATACCACAACAGAGCACGATTGTCCATATTTTGACAGCATACCGGCGAGGGGAGAATCTGTTCAGGTTTTATATAACCCGAAGAACCCCGCCAAATCAATCTTAATACGGAGATTACCAATCATTATATTTTCGGTAGCATTCATATTAGTCGCTATATGGATATTTCTTGGCATCTATATTATCGCTCTTCGGCGCAGAGCAGCGAATCTGCTGTAAATTATGTTCAGGGCCGCAACTCGCGCAGCTCCGGCCCGAAAAACCTCAGCGTTCCGCCCGGCTGCACGGTCACGATCAGGCTGCCCACCTGCCCCAGCAGCCCCGCCGGGTGCGGCACCGAGGCCAGCAGCACGCCCGCCGCGTCCCGGCGCTCCAGGGCCGTGCCGGTCAGGGTGTAGCGCCCGTCGAGGCTGACCAGGGTGGGCGCGTTGGCGGTGGCGGCCCCCGACACGGTGGCGTACAGGTAAGGCTGCGCCGCGCTGGACAGCAGCACCTGACCCCCGCTGCCCAGGCGGTACAGCTTGCCCCCCTGAAGGGCGTACTCCAGACCGTCTCCGCCCGTGACCACCGCTTCCGGCGTGCCCAGCAGTCCCGAACTGGCGGGGCCGCCGTCGTAGCCCACCGCGCTGCCGTCCTGGCGGTAGACGAGGGCGGACGAGAGGACGGCGGTGCGCCCCACCTGCACCGACACGGGCCGGGCGTCGGCGGTGACGATCAGGCCCAGGCCAGC
>JANXWI010000320.1 GCA_025351205.1 Deinococcus sp. | reverse complement strand
CCCGGTCCTGCACCTCGACGCGCGAGTATTCCAGGTACAGGTAGCTCAGGCCGTCACGGAACTTGGGCAGCTCGCGCAGGTTCTGCCTGCTCCATATGAGGCGCTGGCTGTTGAGGGGCGCGATGATTGGAGGCGCGGTCGCCTGACTCTTTTTTGGAGTTGGCATGGCCTTTACCTCGGCTTACGAAAACAGACCACGCTGTACTGTGTGTAGGTTTCGCGCGCCCCGAACAGGGCGGTCAGACATCCAGCGGGCACCATCACGCTCAGCGAATCCACACGGTAGAATTCCCAGCCATCCACCGCATGTTGGTTGACCAGGTCCTGCATCAGGCTGGCGAGAGCCGTGTCCTGGGTCTTGGCGGTGACCTGAAGCGTGCGCGGGATCTGAATCATCTTGTATTCGTACATAAATTCTCCTTTACACCGGGGCCAGGCTCAGCAGGCCCAGCCCGAAGGCCCGCCCATGCCCCAGACCGTGCTGAAGGGCCGCCCGCACCTGCCCGGCGTCGGTCACGCGCAGCTCGCCCTCAAAGGTGGCCGAGGCCAGCGTGACCACCGCCCTGCCTTTGCGCGCCTGGAAGCGCTCGCTATGGGTGATCTCGAAGCGTTCGGCCACGAAGCCGCTTCTGGCCGCAAGCCCCACCAGCCACTGTGCCTGGGCATCAGCGCTGTACAGGCCGTAGCGTTTCGGTTTCTGCGCCTTCGCCTCGCCCTGCTGGTCTTCGCGCTTGGTCACCGTCGGGTTGGCCCGCAGCCGGAAGCGGTAGCGCCCCTGTGGCTGTGAGAGGGCGTCTAACCGGGCGGGGTCCAGCGCCGTGACTTTGAAGGTGCCGAGGTAGCCGGGGTGACGCGACATCAGGCGGCCCCAGTCGGGGGCGGTGACGCTCTGCACCAGCAGGGTGGGCGGCTGCTCGGCGTCGAGTCGCCACAGCACGCGTTCACCCTTGGGCAGGTCTTCGCCCTCGTCCGCCCACCCGAAGGTGAGGGTGCGGTGCAGGTCGTAGGGGTTGCGCAGGTCAGACTGAACCTGGCGGTGTTTGGGGTCGAGGGTCAATCGGGACAGGTGCATCAGGGGTTCTCCTGGGGGCGGGAGGGGGCGAAGTCCAACTCTCTACCTTCCGGCTGGCATACTTCCGCTCAGCGTAGGTTCCGGTGGGCTGATCCATTCGCAGGCTGACGCTGTGCTTGCTCGCCTCACCGGACCGCAGTTCCAGCACAAAGCGGGACACCTTGTCGGGAGAATGGTGAACAGCGGGAGCGCCGTACAGAGCGTCTCGCAGCGATATATCGAGCAAACCACCCTCCACGAACAGCGGCTGAGACGGCGGAAAGCTCTTGCGGCCCAGAAACGGCGGCCAGACCGGATTCCGCAGCGCTGCACCAATCTGTTCCAGCAGGGCCTGTTCACCTTCCAGGCCCACCAGAAAGGCGGCGTCAGAGAGGTAATGCCTGCGCGTAACCGCCGTGCCGTTGCCCTCCTGTGCGGTGTGGTAATCGGTGCGGAGCAGTCCGGCGCGGTCCACCCGAACCCCGAACAGCAGCGTGGCGAGGTCGCTCACGTCGGCCTCGCGGGGCCGTCCGAGTGCCGAGGCCACCAGGCCCAAGACCCCGCTTTTTGTCGGTTCGCGCTCGGTGTCACGGTCATCGAAGCGTGAGCGGCTGCCCCACGACTGCATCGGGGCGATCAGTTGGAGGAGGAGGACGGCCATCAGTCTGCCGCATCGGCCAGGCCCAGGGCGGAGCGCACCTCGTTCATGGTGCTCTGGATCAGATGGTCCACACTGGGCACACGCTGGCCCGGCAACTTCCCGGCGATCACAGAAGCGTCTTCGACCTTGCCGGTCCACGCCACATCTCGCTCATCATGGGTATTGAGGTAATAGGTTTGGCCCATCTGCCCATACACCCGTTCCTGCTTCTCCCACTCGCGACCCAACGCTTTCAGACTCTGCTCGACCAGCTTTGCCCCCTGCATTGGCGTCTCGAAGGCGTTGGCGAGGTTGCGCGGGCTGGCGTCTCGGCGCACCGTGAAGCCCACGAAGCTGGGCAGGTTGTGCGCGGCGAAGGTGTTCTGCTTTCCGCTGGGAGCGGCGAACACGGCGGCCCGCAGGAATGCCTCGACGCCGCGCAGCAGCAGCCCGGTGTCGCCCTGAAGGTTGGCGCGGAGTTGCTCCAGATCGAGGTTGGCATAGCGGTAGTAGGTGGCGCTCACGAATTCCACCGTGCCCAGCATGTCTGCGCCCGCCGTATCGTCTGGTTTCAGGTCGTCTACCGCCGTGTAGAAATCGAATTCACGTTCGGCCTTGCCGGTGCCCAGCGCGTGCGCCACCTGCGCGGC
>JANXWI010000258.1 GCA_025351205.1 Deinococcus sp. | reverse complement strand
CAGCGCCGGACCGACATCGGAAAGGAGCATGACAGTTTTCCGGTTGTACTGATCCACAACCAGGCCAGCCAGGGGAGAAAGTAAGATACCGGGGGTAGTACCAAACAGGACAGCCAGAGCCAGTGGCGTGGCCGTACCTGTTTTCTGAAACAGCCAGACTCCCACGGCGAACGCCGACAGGCTGCTTCCAAAGGCTGAAACAGATTGTCCCAGCCAGAGCCAAAAAAAGACGCGCATTTGGGGGAGCTGAAGAATGGCCGTCAAATCGTTCACCTCAGTTTACCGATCTGGAAAGCCATCTTTTCCTTCACCAGTTGAGCCGTTTATAAGCTGGAGTCCGCTACATTTGCCAAAGGTGCGTAAGCCGCAGCCCCGCTCCCCAACCCCTCGGCGGCCCGGCCCTCCCTGATGGCGGCGGCCCCGGCCAGGGCGATCATGGCCCCGTTGTCGGTGTTCAGGCCCCTGCCGGGGAAGACCACCTTCAGCCCGGTCTGCGTAAAGGCTTTCCGCAGCGCCACGTTGGCCGCCACCCCGCCCGACACCACCACCGTTTCCCGGCCCAGGTCCTCGGCGGCCCGCAGGGTGGTCTGTACCAAGGCTTTCACCGCCACCGCCTGAAAACTGGCGGCCAGGTCTTCCGGTTTTGCGCCCGCCTTGTGCGCCAGCAGCGCCGCTGTCTTCAGCCCGCTGAACGAGAACTCGTAGCCTTTCTGCCCGGCCAGGGGCACCTTGAAGGGCACGGCCCTGGGATTGCCCAGCTTCGCGGCCTCGGCCACGGCTGGCCCGCCCGGATAGCCCAGCCCACTCAAACGCGCCACCTTGTCGAAGGCCTCGCCCGCCGCGTCGTCGCGGGTCGCGCCCACCAGCACGTACTGACCGCCGGGCTGCACGTCGAAGATGTGGGTATGACCGCCAGACACCACCAGCGCCAGATACGGCGGCACCAGCTGCGCCTCGCTGGCAGCCGCAAAGATATGGCCCTCCAGGTGATGCGCGGCATGGAACGGAATGTTCAGCCCCTGCGCCAGCCCCTTGCCGTACATCAGGCCGACGAGCAGCGCCCCCACCAGACCGGGTCCGGAGGTGGCCGCCACCGCGCCCAGGTCGTGTACATCCATGCCCGCCTCGGCCAGAGCGTCCGCCATCACCGCGTCGATGCGCTCCACGTGTTCCCGGCTGGCGAGTTCGGGCATCACGCCGCCGTAACTGGCATGCACCGTCTGCGACCAGACGCGGTTGGCCCGCACCGTCACCGTGCCGCCCGGGTGCAGCTCGGCAATGCCCACTCCGGTGTCGTCGCAACTGGTGTCGATGCCCAGAATCAGCTGGCTGTCTGTGGAGGTCACACCAGCACCCAGAGCCGGATATTCGCGGCGACCAGAGTGTCCTGGGCATCGATCAGCACACTCTTCAGTTGCCCCGCCAGTTCGCGGTGGTGGCTCTGGAAGTGGTCCCAGCCCAGAATCTGGATGGCGGTGGGCTGGGTCGTCTCGGCCAGCAGGTCGTAGAGCGCGTCCCAGTTGCGCCCGAAGTAGCTGGGCAGGTCGAGGCCCACCGAGAGCTGCTGCATCAGCGCGGCCCGGTCAGTTGCGGCCCTCAGGTCTATGGTTCTCAGGCTGGCCTGCACCCCGGCGGCGGCCATCACCGGATCGGCGGGCGCAGGCTGAAAGCCGGATGGTTTCTCGGACAGCGGGTTGTTCAGGGTCATGGCCGAATCCTCTGGAAGCTGGCGTAGTGGTCGCCGGTGTAGTAGCACTCCGGCACACGTTGCTGAACCGATTCGGCACACACGATGCGCCTCGCGCCCCGGTCACTGCTGCCGGGCGTCCTGACGGTGTACTCGTGGTAGTTCCCCCGGCTCCTGCGCGGCAGCACGCCTTCCCGGTTCTGAAAGGCCACGCCGTCGCGGGCGTACGGAAAGGGGCCGCCGCTCAGAATCAGCCGGTAGGTCTGCTGGCCCTGCGGCGGCAGGCTGGACACGGCGATCCACTCCAGCCCGCTGGCCGGGTCGGTCCCGGAAACGCTGGCAGGTGTCTGGACGCGTGCCGGAGCCGCCTGAGTCTGCGTTGTCTGGGTTTGAGCAGTCTGGGTCTGAGCAGTCTGGGTCTGCGTTGTCTGGGTCTGAGCAGTCTGACCCGGCGAGTGGCAGGCGGTCAGGGCCACGGCCATCAGGGCGAGAAGGAGGGACTTCATGGCTCCAGCCTAGCGCGGCGGTCCAGCCAGTCCAGCAGCGTGGCCCTGCTGCGGGTCAACCCCTTGTACTCCAGCTGTGCGGGCGTCATCGTACGGATGCCCTCGGCCAGCGCGGCGCTTCTGGCGGGCGTGTCCAGCAGCTCGCGGAGCGGGTACAGGTAGGCCCGGATGGTGAACAGCGCCCCCTGCTGAGCCGGAAACCCGTGCAGGGTCTGCCTCTCGGCGCGCAGAAAAAACTGTGCTGGGTCATCCGTCAATCCGTCTTCCGGCGGCAGGTTCGGATGGTGGTCGAGTTTCCCGGAAGGCGTCACGCCCCACACGAAACGGGCAAACGGGCCGCGCTGGGTCACCGCCCCGATGAGCTTTGGAGCGGTGGCGATCATCGGGCCGCTGCCCGCCACCGGGGCATGCACCGCCGCGAAGTCGCGCCCGACCTTGTCCTGCGGGTTCCACTTTTCCGGCAGCAGCACGTGAATGGCCGCCAGAAAATCAGTGCCTGACCCGGGGTGAACAGCCAGGACGCTCAGGTCTTCCTGCACGTTCATCGCCATAAAGTCGAGGGCGTCGGTGGGCCTGACCTCCGCCACCAGTTCTGCGTGTGGCGCGGCAAAATGGCGCAGAGCCTCCAGCGTGCCGCGCCCCAGGTCCAGCGTTCCGGCCCAGCCCAGCGCCTCGTTGGTCAGCGTCTGCCCGTCCCAGGTCAGGACGCCGCCCGAGTCGTGGGCAGCGGTACGGGCGATGAATTCCAGCACCTGTTCGCGCAGCTCCGGATTCAGCCCGGCCAGCACGTAATACTCGTGTAGCGCCCGCGTTCTGGCCGCCACCTTGGCCGCGATGTAGCGCGGGTAGGTGTGGTCGAAGGCGAAGGTGTGGTGCTCAATCCGGCCCTCTGTCGGCTGCACGCCCAGGCGGTACAGCCCCGCCAACACGGTGTAGACGCCGTTCAGATAGGGGTGATAGACGGTGGGCGCGGCGGAGAACACGGGAACAGTATGGCGTGCGGGCCTGGAAGCGGTCAGGCTACTCTGAAGCATGGAAGGGCTGATCCTGAGACGGGAAGCGGCGGTGTACCGGTATGCGCTGATAAACGGTCTGGTCGAGCGTTCAGAGGTGATCGCCTGGGCCGACGCCTGGATAGGGCGTCTGGACGAGTACCCGGACGCGCTGGTTGGCGTCAGCCTGGGTACTCTTCGTGAATATGACCTCTTCGCATCGCTGGCCGAGTTGGCAGAGAAGCCCGTCTCAGACGAAGCATTGTCTCTTCTGTGCCGGATGATGTCCACGTTTCTGGAGAAACACCCGGAAAGGCTTGAAACCGTGACTCAGCTCCTCGAAAGACTTGCTATCGACGGTATATTTCCAGAGGAATGGTCATCTGAGGCATATGGGTTTGACGACGCACGTTGTCTTGCCGAAGAGGGCATCTTTGACATGAAAGCCGTTCAAGACGAAGTGCTGGCCTTCCTGCAACTTCACGAAAGCTGAGCAGCGCCAGACGGTACGCCTCATCAGAATGTGAACTGTGAACCATTTGACCGTTCCCAGGGGTCGGGCCGTGCAGACTGGATTCATGAAAACAAAACCTGTTCTGACGGCCCTGCTCGCCGCCGCCGCCCTCGGACTGCTGCCAGCCGGGGCGCAGACGGCCTCACCGACTGCGGCTCCACAATCCACCACGGCTCCGGCCAAAACCGCCGCCGAACGGGGCATCTTTCCCAGCACTTCGAAGCTGCCCAATGCGTTCAGCGCCGACAAGCTCAGCTTCAATCTGGTGGGCTTCGGGCGGGTAGGCTTTTATTCCGACACCAGCGGTGCGGGCAGGCCGCTGCTGCTGCTGACAAGCGTAAACGCGGCGGCCAGCGCCTACGAGATGCGGCCCCTGTTCCTGGCGTACCGGGGCACGCGCCCGGTGTACGTGCTGGAGTGGCCGGGATTCGGGTCCAGTGATCGCCCTGACGTGCGCTACACGCCCGAACTCATGACCCGCGCTCTGGAGCAGATGATCGACGTGATCGGGGCGGATGTGGACGTGGTGGCCCTCTCGCTGGGCAGCGAGTTTGCTGCCCGGGCCGCGCTGGGAAGCTACAGCGGCCCGCGCGTCCGCTCTCTGACGCTGATCAGCCCCACCGGACTGAGCGAGGCCAAGAGTGCCGCCTACCTCGCCGCCGAGCCGCAGAACTCGGCCAACCTCTACCGTACCCTGAGCAGCCCCCTGCTGTCGGGCGCGCTGTACGGCCTGCTCTCGACCCCGCCGGTGATCGACCTGTTCCTGCGCCGCAGCTTCGAGGGGCAGCCTGACCCCGGCCTGGAATCCTACGCCGCCCTGGCCACCCGCCAGCCTGGAGCTGTGTACGCGCCGCTGTTCTTCATCTCGGGGCTGCTGCGGACCCCCGACGCCTATACCGATCTGTACAGCAAACTCGCTACCCCGACGCTCGTTCTCTATGACCGCGACGGCTTCGTGAATTTCACCCGGCTGCCCGACCTGCTGGCGGCAAAAGCGAATGTGAGGGCCGTGAAGGTCGCGCCCACCAAAGGGCTGCCGCAGTTCGAGCAATTAAGTCAGGTGACGGCGGCGCTGGACGCCTTCTGGGCCGTGCAGAAGTAGGCGGTTGACCTTCAACTCTTCAGTCCAGAACGCGCTCGACCCGGTTGCCCACGCCGGTCAGCAGCTCGTACTCGGCCAGCCCGCCCCAGCGCGCCACTTCGCCGGGGTGTACGCTGGCCTCGCCCCAGACCTCCAGCCAGTCGCCCGGCTTCACGTCCAGCCCGCTCACGTCGAGCATCAGCTGGTCCATACAGACGCGCCCCAGCACCGCCCGGCGCTGGCCCTGAACCAGCATCTGCGCCTGCCCGGTGGCGTTTCTGGGATAGCCGTCGGCGTACCCGACCTGCACGGTGGCGGCCTGTGTGTCGCGCTGGGCGGTCCAGAGGCCACCGTAGCTGACCGACTCGCCCGCCCGCACCGTATGCACCGCGCCCACCCGCGCCGTGAGGGTCATGACCGGGCGAAGTGGCAGCACTTGGGCCAGATGCGGCGCGGCGTAGCCGTAGCTCGCCAGGCCGGGGCGGGCCAGGGCCATGCCCGGCAGAGGGCCGAAACTCAGCACGCCTGCCCCGTTGGCGGCGTGGGCCAGCATACCGGGAAACTCGGCCTGCACGGCGGCAAACAGCTCCAGCTGCCTGCGGGCGCTGCCCAGGTCGGGGTCGTCGGCGCTCGCCAGGTGGGTGTACAGGCCCGCCAGCTGCCCGCGCCCGGCCAGCAATCTCCCCAGCTGGGCGGCCTGCTCCGGGCGCACGCCCAGCCGGTTCATGCCGGTGTCCACCTTGAGGTGAACGCGGGCATGGCTGGGCAACGCCGCCGCCTCTTCCGGCGTGGACACGCCCAGCAGCACGCCCAGGTCGGCCAGTTCCCGCGTCTCGCCCTCGTCGGCGGGCGTGAGCAGCAGCACGGGTTTGCCGGGCTTCAGGGCGCACAGCTCGGCGGCCTCCATCGGCGTGGCGACGGCGTAGCCCCAGACAGACGGCAGTTCTCTGGTGACCGCCAGCACCTGCGCCAGCCCGTGCCCGTAGGCGTTGGCCTTGACCGGCAGCAGCAGCGGCACGCCCGCAAGCCCACTCAGCGCCCCGAGGTTGTGGGTCAGGGCGTGAGCAGACAGGTGGGCGCGGGCGCGGGGCAGCAGCGGCATGTCGGTCAGCATAGCGGGCCTTTGCCCAAACGCCGATGCTCTATATTTGAAACGAAATTAAGACTTTCTCAAGCTCAGGTCTCGGCTCCCCGGAGGAACCTCCATGTCCAAATTCAGCATGTACAGATTCAGCTCGTCCAGCTTCGGTTCGTCCCGCTCCGTCACGGCCACTTCCAGACGCGTTCGCCCCTCCGTTCTGCTGACCCTGGTCCTGGGACTTGTCCAGACCACTTTTGCCCAGACCGCCGCGCCGGTGGTGCCGACCAGCAGCCCGGTCACGGCTCCGGGCAGTGTTCAGAGTGGCACTGGCCAGGGTGTCGGCGGAATCCTGCCGCTGGTGTCTGTCGGTGAGCGCTGGACCCAGAACACCGAGAGCTACACCATCCGCGTCAGTCCGCAGAACGCTGGCAGACCGCTGGGACTGGAGGTCTACAGCCCCGGCCTGAACCTGAGCGACTACGCCGACGGACGGCGCGGCGCGGGCTACTTCGGCGACGAGCTGTACAAGAAGAACGAACCCTTCGAGACCATCTTCACCCTCAGCGGAAGCGGCGGAACGATCACCGAACGCCGCTATCAGGCGAGCCGTGAACACAGCTGGGAAGCGCTGCTGCAAGGGGGCCTGCCCGCCGGAAGCTACACCCTGACGGTTCGCAGCAGCGGCGACGGCAAGAACAGCTTCGCGCTGCGGGTGGCCCCGCCTTTTGCCCTGGAAACCTCTGACTTCAGCGTCAACGCCCGCGACAGCACCCAGCAGGACCTGCTGGCGGCCCGGCTGAGCGTGCCCGCCGCCTGGATCGGCAAGACCCTGAGCGTGTCCAACTACGACGCAGACGGCCCGCAGGAAGCCCAGACCTGGGTGATCGAACCGGACGGCACCCGCGTCAACCTGACCACTTCCGGCGACGGCCAGAAAGTCAGCAACGCGTTCGTGGTCACGCAGGCGATGGTGGGCGAGTGGCAGGTGTACATCCGGGTGCTGCCCACCACCAAGCAGTATTCCAACGCGGTGCAGTACAGCTTCCGGCTGAACGACCAGCCGGTGTACGCGCGGGTGGGCGGGTTTGCTGACCCCACGGGCCAGAAACTCGGCAACGTGCTGATCGTGGACGTGCTCGACGTGCAGGGTCAGCCGATTGCCGGGGCCGGATACAGCGTGGGCAGCGACAACGTGGTGAGACTGCGCCTGCCCCAGGGCTACGTGCCGGTGTCGGCGGCGGTGCTGGAGGGACAGGGAAGCGTGACCTCGCCCAGCGAACTGCGGGTCAGTCCCGGCAACGCGCGGCTGCGCTTCGTGGCCCGCCCGCCGCAGGGAACGCTCAGCGTGGACGCCGTGGCGATCTACGGCAGCGCCCGCATCCCGCTGACCAACGTGCCCTTTACTCTGGCTGGCAAAACTTACGCCGCGCCTATCAGCCTTCCACTGCCCCCCGGCAGTTACCCGGTCGCTCCCGGCAGCATTCCCGGCGCGGCCAGCAGTCCGGTTTTGCCGGGAGTGGTGGCCGACGGCAACGCGGGCCGCGTGACGCTGGAATACACCGTCCGCACCGAGGTGACGCTCAGCACCTCGCCCGACGTGCTGGACGCCTGCGACGTGGCCCAGCTGTCCGTGCAGGCCAGGACCGAGTTTCCCTACAGGCTGCCCAGCACCCTGAACCTGAACCTGCCGGTGGGCTGGACCAGCGATTACCCGCTCCAGGCACGCGGCGACCTGAGCAGCACCTCGCCACTGAAATTCAAGGTTCCGGTGCGGGTGTGCCGCAGCGACAGCGCCGAAGCGGTGCTGGCCCCGGTGGGCGTGCGGGCCACCTCGGAGGCCAATGTGCGCGCCCCCAGTGGCGTGAACGTGACCCGCAGCGTCCAGAACGGGGCGCGGGTGCGCGTTGCCAAGACCGCCGAGGCGCTGCCCATTCCCGGCACCGGCCAGAGTGGTCCGGCGCAGCAGGGCTACGTCATGACGCTCCAGATCACGGCTTACGGCAACGTGGACAACCTGCGGATTCTCGACCCGCTGCCTGCCGGGGCCAGCAGCCCGGTGCTGCGCGGGCCGCTCTCGGTGCAGGGGCCGAGCCTGTCGAACCTGTCGCCCACCCAGGACGGAGACAGCATCGTGCTGCCGCGCCTGCTGCCCGGAAGCTACACGGTGCGCTACACCCTGTTCACCGACCTGCCCGCAGACCGCGTGATGACCACGCCGGAGCTGAACTGGTAGGACTGGATTGACCAGGAGTGGGCTGATCAGGACCGGGCTGATCAGGACCGGGCTGATATGGCCGGGCTGATGAAATGGGGCTGGTTGCGGTCCTCCACGTGTGGAGAGAGTCAGCGCTCCTGCCGAAGTCCGGCCCATCAACAGATTGCATGGCCCGTCACGGCTGCTGCTGCGTCCTGGCATCATGCTGGGCAAATGCGCGCGCCCGCTTTTTTTGTCGTTCCCTTCAGGTCAATAAACCATGCTTGACACCCTGACCACCCTCTCGTGGCCGTACATGCTGGCCCTGTTTGCCCTGAGCGTGCAGTGGCTGCTGGCCGTCTGGCGGCAGGCCCAGGTCGGCAGGCGTCCGGCGCTGGCGTACCTCGCCGCTCCGGGGCTGGCCGCGCTGCTGGCCGCGCCGCTGACACAGGCCGACCCGCTGTTCGGGCTGGGCGCGGCTCTCCTGCTGATCGCGGCCTATGCGGGCGCAGCGTACCGGGCCGCGCCAGTTGAGCATCACGTCCGGGCGCTGCGCTGGGGCCGGTCCGTGTTTCTGCTGCTGGCCGTTGTGGGCGGCGCGGCACAGATTTTTGCGGCGCAGGCTCTCCGGCCTCCGTCTCTGCTCTGGTCGCTGTGGGCGGGGATGCTGCTGCTGTCTCTGGGCTACCTGCTCAGCTCCGGCAGGCAGTCCAGGCGGCGAGGGCGCGCGGTCACCCCCGGACTGACCCTGCGCTTCGGGCCGCTGAGCGCGCCCGCCTGGCCCGACCTGGAACTCAGGCTGGACGGTGAACAGGCGCGGCTGCACAACATCGGCGCGGCGGGGCTGTACCTGGCGGGCTGGTCGCCCAGCGGCGAAAACGGCTGGCTGCGGCCACGGGACGCGGCAGGCCAGCCCCTGACCCTGCTGCCCAAGGGAGCGGCGGCCCTGCTCTCGCCCTGGCCCAGTGACCGGAGCGGCGTGCGGGTCTGGTACGTGCGTGAACACGAACCCGAGGTGGCGCTGGTGTTCCGGGCCGACTGGACGCCGCTGAACAGCCCGCAACG
>JANXWI010000226.1 GCA_025351205.1 Deinococcus sp. | reverse complement strand
GCCGCGCCCAGACACATCGGGCAGGGTTCCAGCGTGACCACCAGCGTGCAGCCGCTCAGGTACGGCCCCACCACTGCCGCCGCCGCCCGCAGCGCGTCCAGCTCGGCGTGGCGCGTCATGTCGTTCAGCTCACGGCTGCGGTTGGCCGCTCCCGCGATGACCCGGCCCCCGTACAGCACCACCGCGCCCACCGGAACCTCGCCCGCCTGCGCCGCCCGGCGTGCCAGGGTGAGCGCCTCGCCCATCGCCAGCCATTCGGCGTCCGTCTGTTCCGGCTGCCCGGCCTGCTGCGCCGCGCCCCCACCTCCCAGGTGCCCGGTTTCCGGATGCCCGTGTGCCCAGAGCGGCCCGTCAGGGGCCGGAAGGCCCAGCCACTGCACCTCCTGCACACCCCCCCGTTCCGACGCCAGCAGCCACAGCTCGCCCCGCCACGCACGCGGCAGTTTCAGGTCGCCCAGCACGTCGCTCAGCTTGCGCGTGCCGCCCTGTCGCCGCAGCCGGTCACCGGGCAGCGGGTGACGCAGCGTCCAGTGCGGCGGAAACTCGAAGTCCGGGCGCGGAAACTCGGGCGTCTCGCGGGATACGATTTGCCCGCCCGTGACGCTCAGCGGCAGACCTCCCGGCAGCGTCAGGTGAAGCGTGCCCCCCTCATGCAGGGCGGCGGCGATCTGTTCCAGGTGCCCGGCATGCACAGGCTGACCCGAAAGGTGCAGGCGGGCATAGCGGCGCAGCACCGCCAGGGGCAGCTTTTGCAGCGGCGTGTGGGCCTGAATGGCCCCGGCCTGGGTGTTCAGCGCCTCGTCGTCCTGGGCCTGGAAGCGGGCCAGCCGGACCAGCGCAGGTTCCAGGCCGGGAAAGCGGGCCAGCAGCGGCGGCGTCAGCTCGTGCCTGATCCAGTTGCGCGTGAAGCGCGTGTCGGCGTTGCTGGCGTCCTCGCGCCAGGGCTGGGCCAGGTCCGTCAGGTAGGCCAGAATCTCGGCGCGGCCCACGCCCAGCCAGGGCCGCTCCAGATGGCCCCGCCGAACGGGCATGCCGCCCAGCACCGCCTCGCCGCGCAGCAGCTGCCACAGCACCGTCTCGGCCTGATCGGTGCGGGTGTGGGCGGTCAGGATGGTCTGCACCCCGGCACTCCTGGCCGCCCTGTTCAGGAAGCTGGACCTCACCGTTCTGGCCGCGTCTTCCAGGTTCCAGCCCCGGCGGGCGGCGACTGCGCCCACGTCTATGCGCTCGGTCAGGAAGGTCAGGCCGTGCTGCCGGGCCAGTTCCGCCACAAACAGGGCGTCCTGCGCCGACTCTGGCCGCAGCGCGTGGTCGAGGTGCGCCACCACGGGTTCAGCTCCGGCCTGGAGAAGCGCCCGCAGCAGCGCCACCGAGTCGGCCCCGCCCGAGACCGCCACCAGCACCCGCAGGCCCACGTAGGGCCTCAGCGGGGCAAGCAGTGACGCTGGACGCTGAGCAGACTTCATGGCGCCAGTCTGTCACGCCGCCCTGCTCTGAGCATTTGTCCGAACTCCGCTGACGAAATAAATGCCTTTCGTCAGCTCCGCTGTCTTCTTGGCGTGAACAGCGCCGCTGGCAACGCTACGCCGCTTGGGCAGAACGGACGCCGTTCACGACGCCTGCCCGCCTCCCAAATCCTCGACTCAATTCACTCCTTCCAGTTTTTGGGCAGGACGGACGCGCTTCTCGGCGAGAACAGCGCCCTTGAGGACGCTTCGCCGCTTGAGCACGCCTGCCCGCTCGGTCAAAAAGAAACAGCTTTTTTGACAAATGCTCTAGACTGCCCGGCATGAGTCTCCGTACCGGAACGCCCGCCCCAGACTTTCAGGCCCGCAGCGACGACGGCCAGCAGCTCAGCCTGCGCGGCCTGCGCGGGCAGTGGGTGGCGCTGTACTTCTATCCCAGGGCCAGCACGCCGGGGTGCAGCATCGAGGCGCAACGTTTCGAGCAGGCGCTGCCCGAGTTCGGGCGCATGAACGCCCAGGTGATCGGCGTGAGCACCGACACCGAGGCGCGGCAGGCCCGGTTCCGTGAAAAGTGCGACCTGAGTTTCCCGATGATTCCCGACGGCGACAAGGTGATCGGCAGGGCCTACGGCGTGATGGGCGGCGTCAGCGGCCTGCTGAACCTGGCCCAGCGGCAGACCTTCCTGATCGACCCGGCAGGCAATGTGGCGTGGCACTGGAAGGTGTCGAACCCGGCCACCCACGCGGGTCAGGTGCTGGAAAAACTCGCGGAGCTGTCGAGGGTGCAGCCGCAGTCGGTGTAGATTTCCGGCTCAAAACCGGACGTTCAGAACCGGGCGTTCAGAACCGGGCGTTCAGAACCGGACGGTGGCCTTGACTTCCGTGACGCGGATCTTGTCTCCGGCCAGACTGCTTCCGACATTGACCTGGAAACCGATCAGCCCGAACTTCTTCTGGACCGCCGTGGTCAGCTGCTTCCCGGCCAGTGTCACGCCCACCGGCTGACCCTTAATGATGCTCAGGTCGTTGAGTTTGTTGGCCGACTCGTCGCCCGTGCAGGAAAAGTAGCTGCCCATGTCCACGCAGCCCACCGAATCCTGCCGCACGTACACGCTGACCCCGCCCAGGTTGCCCAGGCCGGTGTAGACCAGGTTGCCCGAGATCTCGACGCTGTTGACGACGCCGGTCAGGGGCGAGTCGGAGGCGAACTGATTGTCTTTGGGGTAGACCACCATCGGCGTGCCCGCCGTGGCCGTTGGCAGGACCACGTTGATGTCGGGCAGGTTCTGCGTGACGGGCGGAATCAGGCCGGTGCCGCAGGCCGACAGCAGCGCACTCAGGCCGAGGATGGGAAAGAAAGGCTTCATGTGTACAGCTTGTCACGGGGCGCATGAAAAGTCCTTGCGAAAGCTCATAGGGCAGGCGCGCAGCCCGTGACACAATGCCCGCGTGCCCGATTGCGAACCCGTTGACATGGCGCTGCTCAACGCCGACAGCTTTCAGGTTGACCGCTTTTTGAACGTCCGGATCACCGGAACGTCGGCGCGTCAGCTGACCCAGGCCGCCCGGCTGGCTTTCGGACGCGAACTCTGGCTGCTGCACGACGGCGGCGCCGCGATGGGACGCCGCGACTTCCCGGCCCGCTTTGAAGTTCTGGACGCCGGAAGAGTAGACGAACCCTCTCCAGTTCCAGCTTCTCCCCTGCCACACACCCGGC
>JANXWI010000218.1 GCA_025351205.1 Deinococcus sp. | reverse complement strand
ACGCAAAGCCACATCTGGAAAAGTCCGAGCTTGTGAAACCCTGAGTCGAACATCACGAAAAAGCGCCCCCGTCCAAGGCTGGCGGGGGCGCACTCACGTCGAACTCTAGCGGCCAGAACGGTTGCGGAACACGCCCAGCAGGCTCAGCCCGCCGATGGCGACCACGGCCCCGATCACCGTCCAGAGGGTGGAGCCGCGCATGAAGGTGCCGGGCAGAACATTGATGCCCTGGAGGAACCAGACCAGTCCGGCGAGCACGAGCAGGATACCGAGGGGGGTGCGCAGCCAGCTGGGCATGGGTGAAACCTCCGGGCAGTGCCGACGCGCGCCACTGCTGCATGGAGCGTATCAACCCTGTCTGGGCGCAACTGGCAGGACGGCTACCTTGTCTTTCCATCAGCCAACATGCAACGGGTGTCCAGCGACCTGGACTCAAACGTCTCACGGGTTGGGTTCACGCCTGCATCTGAGAATACAGTGACAGCGCTGTACATAAAATTTACCAGATCAATTTAGTTTTTCAGTTCGCGTGACATGGTTAAAAAGCAGAAAAAGTGCACCATCGACCTCACATCCGACATAGTTCCGGGCCGGGGAATGGGTGAAATCAAAAAGGTCTCCTTAATTTAGAATCAAGGCGTGGTCTGGATATAAAAAACCCCCGCCCATTTCCAGGCGGGGGCAGTCTGCTTCCTAGATTTCAGGCGGTGACGAGTGGCCGCTCAACGCCAAACATGGCTGCGTCGTCCACCTGCATCGGCCCGTTGCCCGCCTTGATGGTGGCGGCCAGCGTCTTGGTCTCGGGGAACAGCTTGGCGTAGTAGAACTGCGCGGTCTGCACCTTGGCCCTGTAAAAGCCGTCTCTGTCATTGCCCAGCACGATCTGCTCTAGGGCCGCCTTGCTCATGACCGCGAACAGGTAGGCGTAGGTCACGTGCCCGATATAGCGCAGATAATCCACGGCGGCGGCGTTGGCCTCGTCCGGGTTCTGCATGGCCTTCTGGCCGATCACCATGGTCAGGGTTCCGGCCTGCTGAGCGGCCTTGCCCAGAACCTCGAGCATGCTCTCCAGTTCCTCGTTGCCCTCGTTTTCTTCCACGAAGGCGGTGAGCAGGCTCGACAGCTTCTGCAATTTCTTGCCACCGTCGCCCAGCACCTTGCGCCCCAGCAGGTCCAGCGCCTGAATGCCGTTGGTGCCCTCGTAGATCTGGCCGATGCGGGCGTCGCGGACATACTGCTCCATGCCCCACTCGCGGATATAGCCGTGCCCACCGAAGACCTGCTGCGCCATGACGGTGTTGGTGAAGCCGTTGTCGGTCATGAAGGCCTTGGCCACCGGGGTCAGCAGCGCCACGATGTCGGCGGCCTCCTCTCTCTTGCCCGCGTCGGGGTGGTGGTGCTCGACGTCGATTTGCAGCGCCAGCCACATCGCCAGGGCGCGCGCGCCTTCGTTGTAGGCCTTGACGGTCATCAGCATGCGGCGCACGTCGGGGTAGCCGATGATCGGGTCGGCGGCCTCGGCAGGCGTGATGCGCGGCTCGTGACGCATCTGAATGCGGTCCTTGGCGTAGGCCAGCGCGTTCTGGTAGGCCACCTCGCCCAGTCCCAGGCCCTGCATGCCGGTGCCCAGGCGCGCGCCGTTCATCATGATGAACATGGCCTGCATGCCCCTGTTGGCCTGCCCCACCAGAATGCCCTTCGCACCGTCGAAGTTCAGGACCGCCGTGGCGTTGGCCTTGATGCCCATCTTGTGTTCCAGGCTGGCGCACACCACCGGGTTGCGCTCACCCAGCGAACCGTCCGGGTTGACCATGAACTTGGGCACCAGAAACAGGCTGATGCCCTTGGTTCCGGCAGGAGCGCCCTCGATGCGGGCCAGCACGAGGTGAACGATGTTGTCGGCGAAGTCGTGCTCACCCGCCGAGATGAAGATCTTGGTGCCGCTCAGGCTGTAGGTGCCGTCATTGTTGTCTACCGCCTTGGTCCGCAGCAGGCCCAGGTCGGTTCCGCAGTGCGGCTCGGTCAGGCACATGGTGCCGGTCCACTCGCCCGTGAGCAGTTTGGGCAGGTAGATGTTCTTGGTCTCGTCGCTGGCGTACGCTTTGAGCGCCGTGTACGCGCCGTGCGATAAACCGGGGTACATGCTCCAGGCCACGTTGGCGGCGATCATCATCTCGCTGACTGCGTTGCCGATCACGTGCGGCACGCCCTGCCCGCCGTACTCGGGGTCGCCGTCCAGGCCGGTCCAGCCCGCCGCCGCGTACTGCTTGAACGCTTCCTTGAAGCCCGCCGGGGTGGTCACCACGCCGCCCTGAACGGTACAGCCCTCGGCGTCGCCGCTGGCGTTGAGCGGCTGAATGACATTGCTGGCAAAACGGGCCGCCTCGTCCAGAATCTGATCGGCGAGATCGGCACTGTGGGTCTCGTGCTGGGTGTAGTACGGCAGCTCGGACAGCGCCGCCTCGGCGTTCAGTACGTCTTTGAGCAGAAAGCGCATGTCGCGCAGCGGGGCCTTGTAGGTGGGCATGGTGGTTCCTCCTGTGAAGTGGGCGGCGGTGGACTGGACAGCCTGAGCGGTGAAATTAGAGACTTGTTGAACCGAGTATAACAAACCTGGGAAGATAAGTGGAAGTGGAAGGTGAGGCCATCTACAAACTGGGCCAGGGGACGCCCGGCCCGCTCACCCCCTCCCAACCTCCCCCCTCAAGGGGGAGGGGCCAACACCAACCCCTATCAAACTCTGCGGTCATGCGCCAGTTATATTTGACGCTTTCACCCCTCGCCCCCTGCGGGAGACTGGTACAGCTGCTTGCAGCGGGGTGAGGGGGCAACGCAACGACTCAAAACCCCCTTCCTACCCCCCGAGTTCCGCCCGCGCCGCCTCCTGAAGCTGTCGCCACGTCACCTTTCCGGTGGGGCCTTTGGGCAGGCTGTCCACGAAACGCACCTCGCGCGGGGCCTTGTAGTGGGCCATCTGGGTGCGCGCCCACTCGATGAATTCGGCCTCGGTCACGCTCGCCCCAGCTTTCAGCACCAGCAGCGCCCGCGCCCTCTCGCCCATGCGCTCGTCGGGCACGGCGATCACGCAGGCTTCCTGCACCGCCGGGTGGGCATGTAGGGCCGCCTCGACCTCGGCGGGCCAGACCTTCATGCCGCCCGAGTTGACCATGCGCTTCAGGCGGTCCACGAAGAAAAAGTACCCTTCGTCGTCCATGTACCCCAGGTCGCCGCTGCGAAAAAACCGCTTGCCCCCCAGATCCAGAAACGCCTCGGCGCTGGCCTCGGGGCGGTTCCAGTAGCCCTGGAACACCTGCGGGCCACTGAGCACGATCTCGCCGGTCTGACCCTGGGGCAGCTCCTGCAAGGTGTCCAGGTCGATGATGCGGGCGTCTACCCCGTAAAACGGGATGCCCAGGCATTGCAGTTTTGGGCGCTCCTGCGGGTTGCTGTGCGTCTGGGCCATGGTTTCCGACAGGCCGTAGCCTTCCAGAAATTCCAGACCGCTCAGCTCCTTCCACCTTCTGCCCAGCGCCTCGGGCATGCTGGCTCCGCCGCCGTTGACCAGCTTGAGCGAAACGAGGTCGGCACTGCTCAGGTTGGGGTTGGCCAGCAGATCGACCACCATCGTCGCGGTGTTGGTCCAGCCCATCACGCCCTGCTCCCGAATCAATACCCGCGCGGTTTCGCGGTCCCAGCGGGCCATCACCACAATGGTCGCGCCGGTAAACATCGGGCTGAGCAGGCTGCTGGTAAAGCCGGTGACGTGAAAGTAAGGCAGCGTGGCCAGCGTGGTGTCGCCGCTCGACACGTTGCCCCAGAAGGCCCCGCCCGCCGCGTTGGCCTGCACGTTGTGGTGGGTGTGCATGCAGCCCTTCGGGAAGCCGGTGGTGCCGCTGGTGTACGGCATCACGCACAGGTCACCCGATTGCACCTGGGCCTGCGGGGCCGGGGCTGCCAGCACCGCCGTTTCCCAGGTCACGTCGCCGTCTTGCAGCTCAGGCACTGCGTCCAGGCCCGCCGGGAAGGCCACGCCGCCCCGGTCTTCCGGCAGGCCATTGGCGAGTGTCACCACCACCGCGTGCCCCAGTCCGCCCGCCTTGGCGTGCTGATACAGCTCGGCGGCCACGATGCCCACCCTCAGTCCGGCGTCCTGCACGAAAAATCCGAACTCCTTGGGGCCGAGCATCGGGGGCAGCGGTATGACCACGCCGCCCAGCCGCCAGATGGCGTGCGCCGCCGCGATCCACTGCGGGCTGTTCTGGAGGCAGAGCATCACCCGGTCCCCCTTCTGCACGCCCTGCGCCGCCAGGTGGCCGCTGAAATGGTCGGCCATGCTCAGCAGCTCCCGGTAGCTGGTCTGCTGCCCGTAGAACCAGACGGCGGCCTTGTCCGGGTAGCGGTGGGCGCTGACAGACAGGTTGTCGTACAGGCTGGTGACCGGAACGGTGATACTGCGGGGCTTGGTTCTGGGCCAGTAGCGGGCGGTGGGCGCGGCGACAGGACTGGATTCGGTTGCTGGCATGGGTTCTCCTGTTGGGGCGTGCAGAGAGGATAGGCGGGCAGTTTGGACCCGGTGCAGAAAAACAGCTTGTGGTGCGGCTCAGAGAGGCTGCAAGTATACTCCCGGGCCGTCACGCGGGGAAAGCGGCACGGCAGATGAAGGGGCGTTTAAATTTGCGGAAACGGTCCGTTTCAGGCGCTAGCATCTCGCCATGACCCAGCCTGCCCGGCCCACCCCAGAGCTGCCCAGCGCGGTGTTGCCCACCGCCGACCTGAGCGACGCCCACCCGCAGGTTCAGATCGCCGAGCCGGTGTTCCGCAATTACGGCGGGCAGGCGGCGTTCTGCGGGCCAGCGGTCACGGTGCGGGTCTTCGAGGACAACACCCCGGTACGTGCAGTGCTGGAAACGCCGGGGCAGGGACGGGTGCTGGTGGTGGACGGCGGGGCCAGCCTGAACTGTGCGCTGCTGGGCGACCAGCTGGGGACACTGGCGGTGCAGAACGGCTGGGCGGGCGTGGTCATCAACGGCTGCGTGCGCGATACGGCGGCGCTGGCAGGGCTGCCGCTGGGCGTCAAGGCGCTGGCGGCCCACCCCCGGCGCAGCGGCAAGGGTGGCAGCGGCGAGCAGGACGTGAGCCTGATGTTCGCGGGCGTCGGCATCGAGCCGGGACACTGGGTGTACGCCGACGCCGACGGCCTGCTGGTCAGCAGAGTAGAACTGACGCTATTCGACGACGCTCAATCTGCCGGACAATAGGCAGAAAACATCGTTTGGTACGCAGAAAATTGTGGTTTGGCATCCTAGCGCTCATACGCAGCTTCAGGGCCACCGACGCCCAGCGAAAAAATACCGCCACATATCGGTTGGGCATAAATGTCTAGCCAGCAATGTGAACTTTAGGAGAATTACATTTAGTATCAGAATGAAAATGTAAGTATGTTTTCAACTGGAGGTGAATTATGATTACAGCGTGGATGTGGTTACGGGCAATTTTGCAGGGTGCAGGCTGAATGCTAAAATAAATTAGCAGCTTTTCGACCTCTTGATCCGGGACTTCACATACCTTTGAAGTCCTGGAAATTGGGAGTAGCATGAGCGTAAATTCCATAATTATAAATGATCTGAAAATTTCCTTCGGGGATACTGTAATTCTTCAAGATTTTAGCCTATCTTTAAAACGTGGACAATCAATGTGGATCAGAGGTGCGAACGGCAGCGGTAAGAGCTCCCTCCTTAAATGCCTCGCAGGAATAAATTCTTATAGTGGCGAGATACTGATTCACGGGGATGCACCCAATAGCCAAACAGCTAGAGCGTGTACTGTCTATTGTCCAGATGATCCCGCACTTTACTATGATCTCACACTCAAACAACACGCTACATTCACCGCTATGCTTGCATCAAGCAAAGAGATATACGATAAGATAATTGAGCTGTATATCTATTTTGGAATAAGCAAATATATCGACAAGACGCCATCTAATATGTCAAAGGGTACCAAGCAAAAGATCTCCCTTTGCCTGTCTTTAGGGTTGGAAAAAGACATAATGCTTTTAGATGAGCCGTTCAATGGGCTCGACGTGGATTCTGTGGGTAAATTGTTTCATATCTTCAATCAGCGCACGAAAAATGGATTATCGACTATATTTACGGCACATCAGGAATCGGAGGTGAGTGAAAATATTAAGAACATTAAAACTCTTACACTCACTGAATAAATCCTTCAATTTTGAATCAAATACGAGCATAAGATCTGTCAGATGTGCCATTTTAGCTAAACAACTCGGTGAAATGCTAAATTATTTCACCAGAAGTGGTATGTGGGAGTATGTGGTCTATTTTGGGGTCATACTATCTCTATTTTTGTGGGACACTTTCTCTACATTGAGAACATCTCATCTCAACCTAACTGCTCCGTTAGTCTTGCCCTCAGCATTCTTAATTCTTTCTTTACTATTTACCGTGTTTGCGCGAAGCAACAAAAGAATTACTTTCTCAGCAGGAGAAGTGGAATAC
>JANXWI010000202.1 GCA_025351205.1 Deinococcus sp. | reverse complement strand
CTTGAAGTGTCCGGCCACCAGGGTCTTGCTCGCGGCGTCCAGGGTACGCACTTTCTCTTCAAACCGCACCGCCGATCCCGCTGCGGGCGCACCATGTTCGATACCGTGTTCAACCTCGGTTCCCACCTTGACGCGAGCGGCGATCAGCACCTTGCTGAGCTGGTCGTAGCTGCCTTTCACCAGGGCGTCGGCCCCGTTGGCTGGCGTGCCCGTAACCACTGCACCGCTGTACTGGACCTTGATGCCCAGGGCGGTGAAGGTCTTGGCCGCCGCATCAAGGTCGGCCACCTTGCCGTGCAGCTCAGCGGTGTTGGCCTCCTCGTTCTCGCCCTGCTCCTTGCGCTCGGTGCCGCTGCGCACCTCGATGCTGCTCGCGGTCAGCAGCCCGGCGGCGTCGCGCGTCCCGGTCACCTCGGCGAAGTCGCCCTTCTTCAGCTCGGCCAGGGTGTGTTTGGGATCGGCCAGCCGCGAGTCGGCGCGCGACAGCTCGGTGCGGGCGTTCGCCGCCACCTGAATGCTCTGGCCGGCGATTACCAGCTTGCCGCCGCTCGCGTTGACGCTCTCGATCACGCCGCGCACCTCCTGGTTGATATCAACCTCCGCCGCCTCGTCGCCGCTGGCCTTGACCGAGACGTGCTGGCCGATGCTCAGGGCGTGGTCGTTGCTGTCGTCACCGTTGACCCGTACCTTGGTGCCGCCCGACTGGGCAGACAGGCTGAGGGTATCCAGGCTCTGGGTATACAGGCTCTGGGTATACAGGCTCTGGGTGCCCGCCGTGGCGCTGAATGTCAGCGTCTGACCGGCCACTGTCATGCTTTGCGCCGTCAGGGCGGTGATGGTGCCGCTGACGGTCTGGGTGATGGCCACGTTGTTGGCCGCCGGGGTGACGCCGGTACTGCCACAGGCGGCGAGAACAAGCGTCAGGGTGAGCAGGGCAGAAATGTTCTTCATGGCAGACCTCTTGGTGACGAGTTGGAGACGGCGGAAGGGGTGGGCCTGGAACGCGCCGGGCAGAATGGCGTGGAGAGCGCTACGGCAACGGGAGGGAGAACGGTGTGGTTCGGGCCAGGCCCACATGGCCCGGGGTCCGCAGACCTGGTCTCATGACCCGGTCCCGTCACCCGGTTGCAGCCTAGCTGCCGCGCCGAGCCGCCGCCAGGAACCAAGGTCGGGCGGGTGATTGGACCTTGGTCTGACCCTGCACGCCGCCCTGCTCAGACCTGGATTCTCATGAAAACCCCGATCCGGAGCCTGGACGCCGGGTCAGGTGATCGTCTGTGAAAAAATTGTGCGTGCAGCCCGTCGACCGCAAAAAATCGGCCTCGAAGGGTTCAGTTTCAGCCCCATCGTCTGTTTAACGCCCGCTCTCCCTGTGGGCCATCAGCGCCGCCTCGACCCGGTTGCGGACCTGCAATTTCTGCAACACGTTGGTCATGTAGTGCTTGACCGTCTTCTCGGCGATGTCGAGGTCGCGGCCAATCTCCTTGTTGCTGTGGCCATCCGCGACCCCCTCCAGAATCTGCCGTTCACGGGGCGTCAGCTCGTCGAGGGGGCTGATCGGCACTCTGGGAGACCCGGACATCTGCTTGAGCACCCCAGCGGCCAGCGTGGGCGTGATGTACACCTCGCCCGCATGGACCCCGCGCACGATCCGGCGCAGCTCATGGCCCGAGACGCCCTTCAGGATGTAGCCGCGCGCCCCGGCCCCCAGCGACGCCAGCACGTCGGCCTCTTCCTCGCTGAAGGTCAGCATCACGATCTTGATCACCGGGCAGGCCGCCGTGACGGCCCTGGCCGCCGCCAGACCACCTCCGGGCAGGTTCAGGTCGAGCAGCATCAGATCCGGCAGCAGGCTGGTGGCGAGCCGCAGCGCGTCTTCAGCGCTCCCGCCCTCACCCACCACCTCCAGATCGCTTTCCGAGGCAAGCGTGGCGGCCACGCCCTCTCGGAACAGCGGATGGTCATCGACAATCACCACTCGCACGTCTTCAGGGCGCGGATTGCCTGGCCCTGTGCCGTCTGGCCTTGTCCCGTCTGGCCGGGCTGTGAGGTGCTCACCGGGTTTAGGCACGTTCTTCTCCCTGGACGTCCAGCGGCAGCCTGGCCTCGACGCAGGTGCCAGCAATTTTGCCGCTGTCCTGCCAGGGCTGCACAGTGAAGGTGCCGCCCAGACTCTCGGCCCGTTCGCGCATGCCGACCAGCCCCAGGTGGCCGTCCTGGGCCTGACCGTTCCAGACGAAGCCGGGACCTCGGTCACAGACACACAGCGTCAGAATTCCGCTCTTCAGCGCCGCGCTGACCGTGGTACCAGCTCCGGTATCCGAAGCCCCGGCGTGCCGCTGGGCATTGTTGAGCGCCTCCTGCACGATCCGGAACCCAGGAATTGTGAGGGCCAGCGGCACTTGCGGGGGCAGCTCACCCAGCATGAGCTCGGCGCTGGCGTCGCTGCGGCGGCGGTGGTCGCGCACCGCCCGTTCCAGAATACCTTGCAAGTCGAGCGGCCCCAAGTCGGGCAGGCGCAGGTCGGTGGCGATGGCCCGCATCTCTCGCACCGCCGAAGACAAGGAGTGTTCCACGGCTTTCAGGGTCTGGTCGGCCTCGGGATGCAGTCCGGTGTACGCCGACAGGCTCTCCAGCCGCAGCAGCGCGAAGCTCAGGTCCTGGGCCGGGCCGTCGTGCAGGTCGCTCGACACCCGCAGCAGAAAGCGTTCGCTGTGAGCGGCGGTGCGGGCGGCGGCGCGGCTGACGCGCCCGTGCAGTTCCTGGTTCTGGGCCAGCACCACATTCATCCGGGCCAGCACCGTCTCCAGGGTGCCGACCTGTTCGCGCAGCCGCACCTGCTGACGGGCGATGGTGTCCGAACCGCGCCGCACCAACCCCGACAGTGCCAGATAGGTCAGCAGGGTCGCCAGAGCCACCGCCGCCCAGCTGCGCAGCTGCGAAGCCAGGATCTCATGGTTGAGCGGCCCCACCGTCTGGTAGAACTCGGCCACCGCAACGACGCGCTGAGAACCGGCCAGCCGCATCGGGGTGTAGGTCTCGATCAGCTGCCTGAAGCGCGGGCGCTGGCTGGCGTTCTCGGTCTCGTCCAGATTGGAGATGTCCGACGACACCTCGCCGCGCCAGGCCCGCGCCTGGTCTTCCTTGACCGGAAACACCTGACCGGCATTCTCGCCGTACACCACCTTGCCGCCGGGCGCCCAGATCTTGACGCTCACGATCTCCTTGCCGAGCGGCGTATTCGCCAGCGTCTTCTCGATGGCCTCGGTCTGCGGTTTTGACAGCCAGTCGGAGTTGTGCAGGTCGCCCAGCTGGCTGGCGAGAAAGCCCTGGACGTACAGCGCCGAGGTCGCGGCAGTCCGGTGAATCACACCCTCCCGGATCTGCTGGCCGATCCACCAGCCGGTGAACAGCATGCTCAGCAGCAGCACCACCAGGCTCGTGACGTTGTAGCGTCCGGCCAGCGACAGTCCGGTCAGCGGCAGGTGCCACTTCCAGCGCCGTCCGGAAGCGTTTGGCGGAGCTGTCATGGAGTGTGGCACGGGCAGGGACACCTGCACAGTATCGGTCATCGGGGCCGTTCCCGCTGCGGACCTTGGTCGGAAGGGTTCCGCTGGCAAAGGTTGTGTGGCCTCAAACTCCATGCCAGCAGGTCAACATTCAAGGGAGAACACAGGAAGTGCCGATGCACAGCGGAGCGGCGGCAGTGCGGTAAACCGCGCCGTTGCGGCTGTGTCCATCCGTTGGTTACGGGTCGGCTAGGGTGAAGGGGCTATCAGGACCGGGCAATGGCTGGGGGACAGCGGACAGGGGGAGAAACATCACCTGAACGGTCAGGCTCCGGGCAGTGCCTGTCAGCCGCCTTTAAGATGACCACAGAGCAGTGCCCCGGTTGATATCAACCGGGGCATTGTACGTCTTGGACTGCCGTGTTTCGATCAAAGCAAATGTCAACCTGGTGGCTTCATTCCAACCGACCCGCGCGGATAAGTTGGGCGAGCGGTTAAGCAAGTCCAGGGACGAAAGTGTTGATCCCCCATACATCTGAGACAACCGTTTCAGGTGCGCCGGCCTAGAACATTCGTCAGAAAAGATGCCTCACTTTTCTGACTGAGCGGAGCGAGTGAATTGCGTGCTGGAGCAGTTGGGAATGGAGTTGACGGGTACGCTGTATTGATGAGCGCTGGCACGGCAACGGAATGTACAACTGCCCTATTCGAACGTCAGGGCGCTTTTCATGCCTTTCTCTTCATGGCCGGGCACAGGACAGTAGCTGTTGTACGTGCCTGACGGCAGGTTGACCATCAGGGTGGTCTTCTCTCCAGCCTTGAGCCAGCCTGTCGAAATCTCGAAATCCTTGTCTCCGATTTTGCCCTCGATGGCCAGCGCGTGCGGATACTTGCCGGCATTGATCACCTCGAACTGGACTGGGCCTTTAACTTTCATGGTTTCCAGGCCCATCGTCCATTCATTCAGTTTGACCTGAATGACCTGAGGCTTGGCCGGGGTGGTCTGCTGGGCGTGCACCTGGACACCTGCAACGAGCATTGCAACTCCAGCCATCACGCCAATCATCTTTCTGTTCATGGTTCCCCTTTTCCTGGCTTTGTGCCGGTGATCTGCTCGCTCGGCACTGGGTTTCCCCGAGTCGTGGCCCTGCATTTGGTGTCCGAGCACGTCTGCATCCGGAGACTCCTGTATTAGACACATCAGGTCGCTGCGGCGCCAGGGCCTTTGGTCGTATGGACCACGGAAGCGTGGAAACAGAATTGCCCGTCGGGCAATCTGGGCGAGACATTCTTTCAGTGGGGCGGCAACGACCGTCGCCGTACCACGCTTTAAACGCGGCGAACGTGCAGATTGTCACGGGCAGCGTCTCAGCGCCTGATGGGGAGGAGCGTGGTCATCCGGGTTGTGTTGAGGTTGACCCGATTTTGCGTAGGTGGAGATAAGCCTCACCCTGGGAGGCAGGATCATGACCAAACGCAAGGTATATGCCGTCGAATTCAAGCAGGATGCCGTTCAGCTTGCCAGAAGCAGCGGGAACATCTCGCAGACCGCCCGCGATCTGGATGTCGGCGTTTCCCTGTTGCGAAAGTGGATCACTGCTGATCGCCAGGCAGGCGAGCAGGCGTTTCCCGGCCACGGGAAACAACACCTCACCTCAGAACAGCAGGAGATCACACGCCTGAGGAAAGAGAATGAAATCTTGCGCCAGGAGCGAGAAATTCTAAAAAAAGCCGCCGCCTTCTTGAGCAGGGCAGCGCCCATGAAGACGCTTGCTCGCTTCTTTGCCAAAAAGACCTTACGCTGAGATACCAGTTCATCGCTGAACACCGCCCGCAGTTCCGCCTGGACATCCTCTGCCGGGTATGGGAGGTTTCAATGAGCGGCTATCACAGTTGGCAAAGAAGGCTCCCCTCAGGCCGTCAGCAGCGGGATCTGCTGCTGACTCAGCAGATTCATGTCATTCATCAGCGCCGCAAGCAGCGCTACGGTGCGCCGCGTATCCATGCCGACCTCCAGGCTGACGGTCAGCGGGTCTCTCGCAAGCGGGTGGCCCGCCTGATGCGGGCCTCTGGACTACGGGCCAAAGGGACGCAGAAGTTCGTCAAAACCACCGACAGCGATCATGCCGACCCGGTCAGTCCCAATCTGTTGGCACGTCACTTTGACGTGCCACAGCCAAACCATGTCTGGGCGTCCGACCTGACCTACATCCCGACGAAAGAAGGCTGGTTGTACCTGGCCGTCACCATCGATCTACATTCCCGTGCTGTGGTCGGCTA
>JANXWI010000158.1 GCA_025351205.1 Deinococcus sp. | reverse complement strand
TGCTGCTGAACGAACACCGCGAGACGCTGGCCCTGCTGCTGGCCTGGGAGATCGGCAAGCCGGTGGCCCAGGCCTTCACCAGCGTGGACCGCATGGTCGAGGGCGTGCAGTGGTACGTGCAGGAGGCCGGGCGGCTGATTGCTGGCCGCACGCCGGTGGGCCTGGTGAGCAACATCGCCTCCTGGAATTACCCGCTGTCGGTGCTGGCCCACTCGATGCTGGTGCAGGCGCTGGCCGGAAACATCGCGCTCGCCAAGTCGCCCAGCGCGGGCGGGGTGGCCAGCATCACCCTGGCGGTGGCCCTGGCCCGGCAGGCGGGCGTGCCGCTGTGTCTGGTCCACGGCAGCGGCAGCCTGCTCGGCGAGGTGCTGATCCGCTCGGACGAAGTGGACGCGGTGGCCTTCGTGGGCGGGCGGGCGCACGGGCGTACGGTGGCCTCGGGGCTGCTGGACCGCCGCAAGCGCTACATGCTGGAAATGGAGGGCGTCAACGCCTACGGCCTGTGGGATTTCAGCGACTGGGGGCTGCTCGAACAGCACCTGGTCAAGGGCTATGAGTACGGCAAGCAGCGCTGCACCGCCTACGCCCGCTTCGTGATCGAGCGCCGGCTGTTCCCGCAGTTTCTGGAAACCTACCAGCGGGCCATGAGCCACATCCAGGTGGGCCACCCGCTGAAAGTAGACCAGGGCAGCTTTCCCCGGCTGACCTACGGGCCGCTGATCAACGCCGACAAGGCGAGGTCGCTCCAGGCCAGGGTGCAGGAGGCGCTGAAACTGGGCGCGGTCCCGCTGTTTCAGGGGAGATTGGACACGGGCCGTTTTCTGGACGGTCAGGACACCGGGGCCTACCTCGCGCCCACCGCTCTGCTGGACGTGCCGCGCAGATCGGCGCTTTACCACGCCGAGCCGTTCGGGCCGCTCGATACCTTCGTGGTGGTCGATACGCTCGACGAGCTGATTGGCGAGATGAACGTGTCGCGCGGCAGCCTGGTCGCCACCATCGGCACCGACGACCAGCGCGTGGCCGCCGAGGTCGCGCCGAGGTTGCAGGCGTTCAAGGTCGGGGTCAACGCGCTCAGATCACGCGGGGACCGCGACGAACCGTTCGGCGGCTACGGCGAGTCGTGGCAGGGCTGTTTCGTGGGCGGCGAACACCTGATCCGGGCCGTGACCCACGACGCCTCAGGGGAGGCACCCCTGGGCAACTTCATGGCGGGCCACGCCACCCTGACCCCGGTGTGAAGCCGCTGTGACCCGGCCCGATCCTGCTGTAAATCTCGCTCCTGCTGTGAGCCGCGCGGAGCAGCCCACGCGGCAGGGGGGCAGTTTGCAGCGGATCGAGCATGTGCTCTACCAGACCGCCGCCTACCTGCTGGTGGTCGCGGCGGTGGCCCTGCTCGCCACGGCGGTGATCGAGGTGATCACCACCTGGTCGAGCGGTGTGGACAAGGCCATCGTGCATCTGCTGGACCGGGTGCTGCTGGCGCTGATGCTGGCCGAGATCACCTACACCCTGCGCCAGGCCGAGCGCACCCACACCCTGACGGCGGCCCCGTTTCTGGTGATCGGGATCATCGCGGCGGTGCGGCGCATGCTGATCGTCACGGCAGAGTCGGTGGGCCGCACCGACACCCAGAGCAGCGTGTTCATGGGCGGACTGCTGGAACTGGGCGTGCTGGCCTTCATCATCCTGGTGTTCACGCTGGCCGCCCGCTGGCAATCTCCGGGTGAGCGGGCCGCTGAAGATTGATCGTCCAGAAGGCCCGGGGACAGTGCGTCACTTCCACCTCTAGCCCTGGCCCCCGGGGTCCGGGCGCGCCTGTTTCGATCTGCGCCTGAGCAGCAGCCACCCTCCGCCCAGCAGCAGCGCCCCGGCCAGGTACGGCAGCAGCTGCGACTGGAAGCGCTCGAAGCTCTGCAAGATCTCGGGGCCGAACCTCCACAGCAGCGTCTGCCAGACGCCCACATGCAGCATGGCTCCCAGCAGGCTGAACACGCCGTAGGCCCGCCACGGATACCCCGAGGCCCCGGCATAGAGCGTGACCGGCGTTCGCAGCGACCCCACGGTGCGGCTGATGATGACCGCGACTCCGCCCCAGCGCCGCATGATGCGGGCCGTGCGTTCGCTGCGGGCGATCCGCTGCCAGCTTTGCGGCAGGCGTTTCAGGGCCGAGGCCGCCAGTCGGTAGCCCAGCAGGCTGCCCAGCCAGTTGCCCAGCGCTCCCCACACCACGGCCTCGGACAGGGTGGTCTGACCCGCATGAATCGACTCGGCCAGCGCCAGCATGGGCAGCACGCCCGGAATGCCCGGAATGCCCATGCCCTCCAGAAACATCAGGAGAAAGGTGCTCAGGTGCAGCCACAGAGGCGGCAGGCTGTCGAGCCAGGCGGTCATAGGTTCCCATTGTGAGGCAGAGGCGTGAGTTGTGGCAAAACACCGACCCAGCTGCGCCCCAGCTGCCACTTTACCGCCGCTTTATCTGCCGGGCGCAGGATACGGCCATGAGGTTCAGATGGTCGCGGGTGGGGTCAGTTGGTGCAGATCAGGTGGGGTCAGGCCGCAGATTCGGGGCACGTCCATGGGGGCCACTCAGCATCAGCCCGCCCGTGACCCTGGAGCCGAGGGGCCTCATACCCTCGGGGGCTAGCAGGTGCCCGCCCGGAGCGGCACAATGAAGGCCATGCGCCTGCTGATCGTCGAGGACGACCCCCACATTGCCGAGCTGCTTCAGGAGGGGCTGAGTGAGGACGGCTATGCCTGCGACGTGGCGACGGGTGCCAGGCAGGGGGCCTCGCTGGCGCGGCTGTTTCCCTACGCCCTGATCCTGCTCGACGTGATGCTGCCCGAGGGCGCGGACGCGGGCTACGAACTGGGCCGCGAACTGCGCCAGGGGGGCGTCCAGACTCCCATCCTGTACCTGAGCGCCCGCAGCAACATCGAGGAGCGCGTGACCGGCCTGGACGCGGGCGGCGACGATTACCTGGGCAAGCCTTTCGCGCTGCGCGAACTGCGGGCCAGGGTGCGGGCGCTGCTCCGGCGCAGCAGTGGACTGGCCCGCAACCTGCTGAGGCTGCCCGGCGGCTGGCAGATGGACCTGGCGGGCCGGACGGTCTGGCAGCAGACCGAAACCCAGCCGGGCGCGGACCTCGGGGGCCTGGGGGGCGTGATTCCAGAGGCGCTGGAGGCCGCCCCCCGGCAGGCCGCCGCGCCGCCGGTCCAGGCCGAGCTGACCCGCCGCGAGTTTGGCCTGCTGGAGTTGCTGGCGCTGCACCCGGGGCGGGCCTTCTCGCGCCAGGAGATCATCGAGCGGCTGTGGTCGGGCGAAAGTGGGGTGGAACCCAAGGTGATCGACGTGTACGTGAGCACCGTGCGGCGCAAAACTGCCGAGGAGCTGATCGACACCGTACGCGGGCTGGGGTACCGCCTGGGCAAGATGGCCCATGAGTGGTGACGCCCTTCCGGCGCAGCGGCGTGTGGATGGCCGCTCTGCCGCGCTCTGGCAGCGGGTCTGGACCTCCGGCAACCGCCTGAGCCTGCGCCTGAAACTGACGCTGGGCTACGCCCTGATCTTCTCTCTGAGCGTGATTTTGGGCGCGCTGTGTGTTTTCTTGCTGGCGCGCGGTTCGCTGACCCGCACGCTCGACACCACCTTGCAGGAGACCGCCAGCCTGGCGCGCGGCAGCCTGCTGGGCAGCGGCCCGGACCAGCGTTTCGCAGGCGCGCTCAGGCCGCCTCCCGAGCTGAGCATCGAACTGCTGAGCAGCTCCGGGCAGGTGCTGGACGTGGCCGGTCAGCCGCTGCCTGCTCCGGGGTCGGCTGTGGGGTCGGGCCAGCGCGCCCCGGTGCGGCAGGGCGCGTACAGCCACCAGGGCCGCCGGGTGCTGACCGAGGCGCTGCCCGGCGGGCTGCTGCTGCAAGTCTCGCGCGACAGCGACACCCTGAGCGCCCTGCTCGAAACCCTGGCGCGGGTGCTGCTGGCCGGGTCGGTGCTGATGATCGCGCTGGCCTGTGTGGCCGGATACTACCTGGCAGACCGCGCCCTGAGGCCGGTGGACGCGGTGGCCCGCACCGCCGCCAGTATTACCCGCAGCGGCAGCTACCGGGGCCGCGTGCCGCCCGCAGCAGGCAGCGACGAGATGGCCCGCCTGACCGGAACCGTGAACAGCATGCTCGATCATCTGGAGGCCACCATCGAGCGCGAGCGGTCCTTTGCCCGCACCGCCGCTCACGAGCTGCGGACCCCGCTGACCGCGCTCCAGGGCCGCCTGGAACTGGCGCTGGAACGCCCGCGCGAGGCCGCCGACTACCGCCGCAGCCTGGAGATCATGCAGGGCCGGGTCGAGGAGCTGTTGTCGCTGGCGCAGGGGCTGCTGGCCCTGGCCGAAACGGACCGCCCCGCCGTCCTGGAGCTGATCAACCTCTCGGCCCAGGCCGGAGAGGTGACGGGCGAACTGCACGACCTCTCGCAGCGGCTGGGCAAGCAGCTGAGCTGGCAGCAGCTGGAGACCGCCGAGGCCCACGGAACGCCGGGGCCAGCACAGTGGGCCGCTCAATGGGTCTGGGCCGAGCCGCTGGGCGTGCGTCAGGTGCTGCGCAACCTGCTGGAGAACGCCCTGAAGTACGGCGGTTCCAGGGTCACGGTGCGGGTGTCGCCCTGTGCCCTGACCGTCTGGGACAGCGGCCCCGGCCCACAGCCGCAGGAGTGGGCGCGGCTGGCCCGGCCCTTCGAGCGCGGCGCGGGTCTTCAGGGCGTGAGCGGCAGCGGGCTGGGATTGCCGCTGGTCATGGCGCTGGCGCAGCGCTGGAACGCCCGTGTGGAGCCGGTCTGGGACGAGAACGGCGATGGGGGCGGCTTCGGCGTGCGCCTGAGCTGGGCAGACAGAGACGCGGGCGGCCTGAACTGAAGACTGATCTCATGCCCCCCCTCTCGTGGACTCTGCTCGCATAGCGAGGGGCAGAGGGGACGTCCGAGTGCGTCCGACCTACCCTCCTGCCCTAGCCTTCCACCCCTCTACCTCCGGGAGAGGGGCGCTGCGAAGCAGCGGGGTGAGGGTTCCTACCCCTGAACTTCCCGCACCCGAACCGTCTGCGCCGCGAGGTCCACGCCTGCCAGCTGCACTTTCAGCTCGGCCCCGATCTGGGCCGATGTGACCAGCGCCACGTCCAGCGCCAGCTCGGGCAGCAGCAGCGTGGCCTGGGCCTGCCGGCGCTCGGCCACCACCGCCCGGTAGACCCGCTCCGGCTGCCGGCTCATGGCCACCAGCGTCCAGTGCCGCCGGGCCTCGCGCTCCGCCATGCGGGTGGCCCCCGACGCCATCTGAGACTCGGCCACCCGCGCGGCGATGTCTTTGCCGGTCAGTGTGTCCCGTTCCAGAATGACCGAACGCAGCTGCTGATGCACCACCAGATCCAGGTAGCGCCGCATCGGGCTGGTGGCCTGGGCATAGGCGTCGAGGCCCATGCCGCTGTGTGGCCCCAGAAGCGGCTGAAAGCGGGTGCGTGACAGCGTTTTGCGGCGTGCCCACTGGGCAGGCATGTCGTCGCCGGGCGGCGAACTGCGGTGCGGCGGGTCCTGGGTGGCAAACGGCAGGGCCAGCTGAAGGTCGTCGGCGAAGATGGCGGCGGCCCAGCCAGCCAGCGTCATGCACTCCTGCACGATGAAGCGCGAATCGGACTTGGGCAGCGGCGTGATGGCGACCTCGCCCGCAGCGTCCACCTTGACGTTCACCTCCGACAGATCGATGCTCATGGCCCCTTCCGATTCGCGCAGGGCGCGGCTGGCCTTCGCCAGCGTCCACATCTGGTTCAGCAGCTCGTCGCCCGCCTCCAGATCGGCCTGCGCCCGGGCGTAGCTGAGGCGCGTGACCCGGAGCCGCGTGAGCTGCACGTCCACGCTGTCGGCCTGACCGTCGGCGTCAAAGTCGATGGCGATGCTCAGGGCCGGACTTTCGGTGTCCAGGCCCAGGCCCACGGCATGCACCAGTGCGTCCGGCAGCATGCCGATGGTGTGGGTGGGCAGGTACAGCGTGCTGCCGCGCCTGCGTGCCTCCAGGTCCAGTTCGCTGTCCGGCGGCACCAGCGCGGCCACATCGGCCACGTGCACCCACAGCCGCCTCGTGCCGTCTTCCAGCACTTCCAGGCTCAGGGCGTCGTCGGGGTCCTGGTTGCCCTCGTCGTCGATGGCCAGTGCCCTCAGGTGCGTCAGGTCGAGGCGCACGTCTTCGGGCCAGGCGGGAACGGGCAGGCCGGGCGTCTCCAGTTCCACGCCCAGCCGTTCGGGGAAGGGCACCCTGTTCTCGTCCCACAGGCCCAGCCGCAGCAGCAGCGCGTGGGCGGCCTGAGGCGTCTCGGGCTGGTTCAGCTCGCGCATGGTGCGCGATTTGTCCTGCCTGCCGCGCGCCAGCAACTCGATGTCGGTGCGCTGTGCGGGGGTGAGTTCGGGCGCTGGACTGGTGGGCGACGGGGTGCCGGGAGCCTGGGTCATGCCGAACAGGATAGAGCGGTGCCAGCGGGAGAGGTTGGAGAAGACTCGGCGTTCAGAATAGAAAGTCTGTCTTTCTGAAATATCTAAACTGAGTTTAAGAGAACCAGAAATATTTGTGTCAGAGGAGAAAAAAGCGCCGGTTGAAAAACTCGCATCTATAGAATAGAAAGTTAAACTTGACATTCTGATATTCAGAGGTTTATAACCAGTGCAGGAGGCACCACCCATGACGAATCCTGAGCAGCCCGAGCAGCCGGAAGTGCCCGAAACCACCGAGGCGGTTTCTGAGATGCAGCCCACCCCTGAAGCGCAGCCTGCTCCTGAAATCCGTGAAACCGAGCCGGTCAAAGAATCCTTCGAGGCGCACGTGCAGCGGCTGGTGGCCGAGGGCAAGCTGACCGCTGCCGAGGGCGCGGA
>JANXWI010000154.1 GCA_025351205.1 Deinococcus sp. | reverse complement strand
GCGTAGGCCGCGTACCCTGCCGCCGACACCGTGCCCCAGGGCAGCGTCGTATCATGTCCAAAAGGGGCCTGCCCGAAGGTCCGGGCGATCCACAGCAGCGCGTCGAGCAGCAGGCCGTTGACGGTGTTGGGCAGCCAGCCCAGCGGCCCCAGCAGCCCGGCCACGAAACCCAGCGGCACCAGTGCGGCCATCACACCTTCGGCCAGCAGGTTGGCGGGCAGGCCCACCAGAGAAAGCTGATGAAAGCTGCCCGCCACCACCGGCAGTGTGAAGGCCTCGGCCAGCAGCGTGGCCGTGAGGGGCACCTTCAGCCACTCGGGCCAGCGCTCCGGCAGTTTGGCGGCGGCCCGCCCCGAGAGCGTCAGGCCCAGCACCGCCAGGTAGCTCAGCTGAAACCCGGCGTCGAACAGCCAGGGGGGTTGCGCGATCAGGCCGCCCAGCGCCGTCAGGCACAGCACGCCGTACACGTCCAGCCGCCCGCGCCCCAGCCACAACCCCAGCAGCGCCAGTTCGCCCATGCTCACGGCCCGTACGATGCTGGGGGCCGTGCCCACCAGCCACAGAAAGCCCAGCAGCAGCGCCATCATGACCGGGTAGCGCCACACGCCGACGCGGCCCAGCGGCGTGCGGGCAAACGCCAGGCTCAGCAGCCCGACGAGCAGCGCCACGTTCTGACCGCTCAGGGCCATCAGGTGCGCCAGTCCGGCGCGGGTGAAGCTGTCCTGCACGCCGTAGCCCTGCGCAAGATCATTTCGAGTGGCTTTATCCAGGCTGCCCAGCGCGTTTTTGTCGCCCAGCTGCACCGCTGTCAGCAGCGCGGCCTCCTGCGGCGGCAACCCGGACGCCAGCCCGCGCCGGAACCAGCTCCTGAAGCCCTGTTCCGGCGTGCTGGCCGTGACCGTGGCCGCCGCCAGCAGCGCCTGAACGCCCTGTGAACGCAGCCAGAAGGCGTAGTCGAAGCCGCCGGGAATACGCCTGCCGGGGGGACGGGTCAGCACGCCGCGCACCGTCATCTGGCCGGGCGGCGCGGAGGGTCTGGGCGACAGGGCGACGCGGGCGGGCGGGTCGCTGAGGCTCAGAAATTGCCCGTCCCAGTGGCCCTGCACGGTCAGGTTGCCGCCGATGTACCCTGCCAGCGCGTCAGGCGTCCGTTCCCAGCTCTGTTCGCGCCACTGGCCCAGGAATCCGGCCAGCAGCACCAGCGGAATCAGCCACAGCCTGCGGGCGGCCAATGCCGTGAGCAGGCCAAGCAGCGCCAGAGGCCAGCCCCAGGCAGAACCGAAACCCAGCAGAATGCCCGCCATCAGGCCCATCAACGGCGGCAGCGGCGCGGGCAGCTTCTCCCACCATTGTGCCTGCACCACCTGTACCCGGCTGGCCTGCACCTGAGCGGGTGGTGTTCCGGAATGGAGGAGAGGAGCGGCGTGGCGGCCCGTCTGCATCAGCCCGCCCGCATCAGAACGACACCAGCGGCGTGAGGGTCTTCATCAGGCTGGCCCCGACGCCCTTCACGGCGTCCAGGTCGGCGAGGCTGCGGTAGGGCCGCCCGGCGATGATGCGCCCAGCCAGCGCCGGCCCGACCTTCGGCAGGCTTTCGAGTTGCGCCTCGGTGGCGGTGTTCAGATTCAGCGTGCCCGTGACGAGCGGCGTGATGCTGGCGGTGGCCGGGTACACCGGCGCGGCGGCCACCTGTGCCGGCGGCAATTCGGTGTGCGACACCACCGGCGCGCGCGGGGCCGGGAACACAGTGGGCCACAGCGCCCACAGCCCGCACAGCAGCGCCGCCGTGATCAGCAGGGCGCTCCAGCGGGCCTCGGGGGTGACAGACACGGCTCTCATTACCTTCAGCATGGCATGTCGGGTGTCCCAGGGTTCTGACAGAGGCCCGGAGGAGACAGACAGGTGCCCAGGAAGATGGCAGGAAGATGGCAGGAAGATGGGTTGACACTGCGCCCACTGCCGATCTGACACTGCTGATCTCAGGGGGCGTCGTCTTCAGGATTCACCCTCATCTCCTGGCTCTATCTACAGGCCGCGCGCTCTACTCCAGCCGGTCCAGCCGCGCCGCGCCCCACCTCAGCGCCCCCCAGGTGCCCAGTCCCGTCAGGGCCAGCAGCCCGGCCAATCCGCCCGCGCCCCAGACAGTGGCGAAGGCGCTCAGGCCGGGATACAGCTGGCTGGCCGTCACACTCAGCAGCACCGGGCGGGCCAGCAGCGCCACGCTGATCAGGCTGAGCAGCAGTGCCAGGGCGATGTACAGCAGGCCTCCCGGCGAAAAGCCGATCTCGGCGGGGTTGTCGGCGGTGAACCTGGGCAGCGCCGCCCCCAGCCCGACCCCCAGCGCGGTCAGGCTCAGGGCGTTGCACACGCCGATCAGCACCGAGGCCAGCAGCGTGACGGTGCCCAGGCCCAGCAGCAGGCCGCTGAGCAGGGCCAGCGTCAGGCTGAGGGTCAGCATCACCGGCAGCAGGCCCAGAAATTTGGCCTGCACGAGTTGCGCCGCCGTGAACGGGGCGGTCCGCAGCAGCCAGTAGGCGCGGCCCTCGGTGCTCAGGGCCGGGAAAGCCAGCCGCACGCCCACGCCCGCCAGCACGAAGCCCTGAAACGCCAGTTGCAGATACCCGATTAGACCTCTGAAGCTCGGAATGGGCGGCAGCGGCAGGCTGCGGATGCTCACCAGATACACGGCGGCCAGCGCCACGAGCACCAGCAGCTGACTCCACTGGGTCGGGTCGCGCAGGGTCAGCGTCAGGTCCTTGTGGGCCAGCAGTCCGCCCGTGCCCAGCCGCGCCAGGCGGCGCTGCACCGCGCCGGGCCGCCTGGGCGCGGGGTCCAGACGCAGCCGCGAACTGTCGAGGTTGCGTGCCCAGCCCGCCTGATAGGCGTAACCCGCCAGCAGCGGCGCGGCCACACCCAGCAGCACAGACAGCCCCAGCAGCGGCCAGACGCCCCAGTGCAGGCTGCCGTGCGCCGCCTGCCAGACGCTCTCGGCGGCCCAGCCGTGCGGCCACGACAGGTTGCCCCCGCCTGACAGCTCGCGCAGCACGCCGCCTAATTGCAGCGGGTCGGCGGCGCGGGCCACCAGCTGTTCGGGGTGCAGCGCTCGCACCGCGTACACCAGCCCGGCGCTGATCACCACGCCAAGACCGGTGGCGACCTCGCGCACCCGCGACACCGGAGACAGCCGCATCAGCAGCACCGCTGTCAGCGCCCCCAGGCCCACCGGCAGAGCGTACAGCAGCACCGTGACAAGGGTGGTGAGCGGATAGAACCACCACGGAGCGGCGAAAAACACCCCCAGCGCGTACAGCACCGGCCACGTGAGCAGCGTGGGCACCAGCCCGGCGGCGAGAAAGGTCTCGCCCACCTTCAGGGCAAACACCCGCCACGCGGCGACGGGCTGGGCCAGCAGAAAATTTAGGTCTTCAGAGAGGTACAGCGTAGAAATGGCGGTGGTGACCGCCGAGAAGGTTACGCCCGCCGACAGCACCAGCAGGCCGGTTTCCAGCACCCGCCGGAACACGCCCAGCCCGATGAAGCCGAAACTTCCCAGAAACCTCAGCGCCCGCAGGCTGCCCGCCACCTCGGCCCAGACGAGCAGCGCGGCGAGCAGGGCCAGCACCGCGAAGCCCACCTTCGGGCCGCGCAGCAGGGCGTTTCGCAGCCCCCGCAGCTTGAGCCGCACGAGAGAGCCGCTGGGAACAGAGCCGGCTGATCTGGCGCGGGATGCACCTGTGACGTTCACACCGGAACCCTGGGGGTCTCCTGACTGGCTTGCTGCTGACTGGCCTGCTCCTGGCTGGCCTGCTGCTGACTGGCCTGTTCCTCTTCGATCAGCCGGAAGAAGACCCGCTCCAGGCTGTCTCCGTCCACGCCGCCGCGTCCCCCGGAACCGAGCGAAACGCCGGTCTGGTTTCGCAGCTCGTCCATGCTGCCAGCGCCCAGCACCTTGCCTCTGTCGAGCACCACCAGCCGGTCACACACCGCCTCGGCCAGCGGCAGGCTGTGGGTGGTGAGCAGTACCGTGTTTCCGGCGTCGGCGTGCGCCCGGAACAGTTCGCGCACCTGCCGCGCCGCGTGCGGGTCGAGGCCCACCATCGGCTCGTCCACGATCAGCACGCGGGGCCTGGGCAGCAGCGCCGTGATGATGGTCAGCTTCTGGCGCATGCCGTGCGAGTAGGTCTCGGTCAGCTCGTTGCCGAATTCTGACAGCCGGAAGTATTCCAGCCAGCGGTCTATCTCGCGCTCGGCACCCTCCATCTTGCGCAGGCCCGCCACGAAGCGCAGGGTCTCGCGGCCCGTCAGTTTGCCGTACAGGTGCGGCCTGTCGGGAATGTATCCGAAGGCCATCTTGGCCTCTATGGGCCGCTGCCACACGTCGAAGCCCGCCACCCGCACCTGCCCGGAGGTGGGCCGGGTCAGGCCGACCAGCGCCCGGATGGTGGTGGTCTTGCCCGCGCCGTTGCTGCCCAGCAGCCCGAACAGCTGCCCGGCAGGCACCTGGAAACTCAGGGCGTCCACGGCCACGTGGCGGCCAAAGCGTTTGCTGAAGGTCTGGACCTCGATCACAGGGTCAACTCCACAGGGTTAAGTCCACAGGGTCAACTCTATGCGCCGGGTCGTCACGCCGGGCTTACAGACACCCTGAATCTGACGCGAACGTGAAGACCTGACGATGTGCTGGCTGAGCGTTCTGATCGTCAGACGATTCACCAGGGAAACGAACCGCCGAGTGAACTTTGCCTCATTTTTTCATCCGTGATGGGGGGGGTCGGTGTTCGGTTTTTCTCATTGTCTACAACAGAACGTGCAAATTTCCTCTTTCGCAGACCAAAACGTAGAAAGCGCCTCATTTATATCTTTCGTGGTGAGTCGTCAGTAAGAAAACTCCGAATACCGTGAGGCCATTCAGCTGCACTGTCATTCAGCAGTCCTGGCCCGGAGGTTTCGATATGAAGGCGAATCGGTGGAATGGAATGATCGGACTGATGGCCCTGGCGCTGACGGCCTGCGGCGGTAGTGTCACGCCCGGAGTGGTTTCGGGTACTTCGGGCAACAAGACCGGCGGGGGCACCGTAGCCATCTCTCCAGCCTCGGTGGCCCAGCCCAGCGCCGACGAGCAGAAGATTCTGGAGGCCGTGAACGTGGCCCGCGCCCAGCCGCGCGACTGCGACAGCACGCACCACTACGGCGCGGCAGGCCCCCTGGCCTGGAACGCCCAGCTGGCCGGGGCCGCCTTTGCACATTCCAACGACATGGCGCTCAACGGCTACATCGAGGCCGACCCGCACAGTGGCAGCGACGGCAGCACGCCCCAGCAGCGCGTCGAGAGGGCGGGCTACACCGGTTGGACCGCCACCGGCGAGAATGTCGCGGCGGGCTACACCGTGGGCGGCCCCAATGACGTGGTGGCGGCGTGGCTCGCCAGCCCGGGCCACTGCGAGAACATTATGAACCCCGGGTTCAAGGAGATCGGGGTCAGTTACGTGGCCGTCAAGGGAGCCAGATACAACGGGTTCTTCACCCAGGATTTCGGCAACAGGTGAGCAGGAAAGGAGAGGGCGGCCAGTCACGGTGGCTGCCCATCTGACAGGGCGAGATTTCAGCCGCCCAGGTAGGCGTGCAGCACCCGCTCGTCGCTGACCATCTGTTCAGACGGACCGCTGAACGTGACCTGCCCGGCCTCCATGACGTACGTGCGGTTGCTGTTCTGCATGGCGAGTCTGGCGTTCTGCTCGACCAGCAGCATGGTCACGCCCTGCGCGTTGAGTTCACGGATGATGGAAAAGATTTCCAGCACGACCAACGGGGCCAGCCCCAGGCTCGGTTCGTCGAGCAGCAGCAGTTTCGGGCGGCTCATCAGGGCGCGGGCGATGGCGAGCATCTGCTGCTCCCCGCCAGACAGCGTTCCGGCGGGCTGGTTGCGCCGTTCACGCAGGCGCGGAAAGCGTTCGTACTGCTGCTCGATGTCGGCGCGAATCTCGGTGGCGCTCTTGCGGGTGTACGCGCCCAGTTCCAGATTGTCCTGCACGCTCTGGCGGGCCAGCACCTGCCGCCCCTCGGGACTCTGCGCGATGCCCAGCCGCACCGCCTCGTCGGGGGGCAGGCGGCCCAGATCACGGCCCGCAAAGCGGATGCTGCCCTCGCGTGCCCGCAGCATGCGCGACACCGCCCGCAGCGTGGTGGTCTTGCCCGCGCCATTGGCCCCGATCAATGTCACGATCTCGCCTTCCTCGACGCTCAGCGACACGCCGCGCACCGCCTGAATCGCGCCGTAGTTGACGCTCAGATTTTCAATTTCCAGCAGGGCCATAAGAGGTGGGTCTCCTTTCAGGATTGAAGTTTGACGAACCGGGTGGTCAGTCGGTGTGTCTTGAAGCCGGTGCTCTCGTAAAGTCGGGTGGCCTGCTGATCGTGGTCGTCGTTGACATACAGGTGAACCTCGGTGGCTCCGGCTTCACGAAGTTGTCCGAGGGCCATCAGGGTCAGCAGGCGGCCCGTACCCTGCCGCCGCGCCTCAGGATGAACTCCTAACTCGGTCAGCCAGTGCCAGCCACCATGACTGGAAGTCAGTGCGTAGCCGACGAACTCGCCGTTCAGTTTCAGCCCGATTGGCGGAAACATCTCCGGATTGCTGCGCCAGCCGGGCAGTTTCGTGTGGCCGGTGAAAGTCAGATCGTGCAGGGACTCGATCTCGTCGGGGGTGGGCTGGAAGAGTTCGGCAGATGCTGGCAGAACTGGTGTGGCGACCGCCTCAAGATCGCGCTGGATCATTCGGCGCTGTGTGCGTCCAGGCTCGAAGCCGTGACGCTTCAGCTCCTCGGCTTCCCATACCCGTTCTGCTGGAAGCGGGCATTCGACCCGAAGTCCAGCCAGCTCAGGTAACGCGGCGGTGATCAATGTTGGGGCGTCTTCCAGCGAGGCATAAGGGAAATCCAGATAGCCATAGTTATGCCTATGATCGGCGTACAGGCAGACGGCGGCGCGGTCTTCGAGGAGTAGATAAACCATTCCGTCACCTGTGATGGCTGACTCGACGCCCTCACTGGATTCGGGTTGAAAATCGGGCCATCCAGAACGAAATCGGTCATGAAGTCGGGCGAGAAGCGGCGCGTCCTGCGGCGTGGCGGTGCGAATCATAAACCCTCCGGTGCTTGCCCGATCAACACTCTCACCCTCCCAGATACGCCTCGATCACCTTCGGGTCTTTCTGCACGCTGGCCGGGTCGCCCACCGCGATCAGCTCGCCGAAATTCAGCACCGCCACCCGGTCACACAGGTTCATCACCAGCGGCACGTGATGTTCGATCACCATCACGGTCAGGTCGTACTCGTCCCGCACCCGGCGGATAAAGCTGGTCAGTTCACCCTTCTCGCTGGTGTTCATTCCGGCGGCAGGCTCGTCGAGCAGCAGGACCTGCGGCTGGGTCGCCAGGGCGCGGG
>JANXWI010000142.1 GCA_025351205.1 Deinococcus sp. | reverse complement strand
ACCGAGCACCTCCCAGCCGCCCTGCTCCGGCAAAACCGCGCCGTGACCGCGCCAGGGGGCGTGGGTGCTGGCCTTGCGTCCGGCGTGCGCGAGCTGCGTGCCGATGAGGGCGTGCTGGGCGTGGGCAAGGTCCACGATGTTTCTCAGCGCCGGAATGTGCTCGTCGCTCCACAGGCCCAGGTCGTCCGGCGTGATGCGGCCTTCCGGGCTGACCGCGCTGGCCTCGGTCAGAATCAGGGCCGCACCCCCCAGCGCGAAGCTGCCCAGGTGTGCCAGATGAAAGTCGGTGGCCAACCCGTTGGCGGAGGTGTACATGCACATTGGAGACACCACGACGCGGTTTTTCAGGGTCAGGCCACGCAGTTTGAGGGGGGCGAACAGCTTGGGGGCATCGGTCATGCGGCCACTGTAGGCAGCGGGGGAGAGGGCAACTGTGCAGAAGGTCTCAGGCAGGAGTGTGGCGCGTGGCCAGTGGCATGTGGGAAGGACGAGGATGTTTCAACCGGCCTGGCGCGGCATCAACCGATCAGGGTGAGTCTCCTACAGAGTGTGTCTCGAACGCCCGGCCTGCTTCCCCCTCACCCCCTCGCTGCGCGAGGCCCCTCTCCCAGAGGTAGAGGGGAAGAGAATCTCCGGCAGATTGGTGGTGCTGTATTAGAGACCCTGGCTCCGGCCTTTTCTACAGGCTACAAGCCACGTGCCACACGCTTCTACTGCGTGCTTCTCGGGTCCAGAACGTCTCTCAACCCGTCGCCTAGCAGGTTGAAGCCCAGCACCGTGAACAGGATGGCGAGGCCCGGATAGATCATGGTCCAGGCGGCGCTGGTGTAGTACTCGCGGCTGTCGGAGAGCATGGTGCCCCACTCGGGGTTGGGCGGTGGCACGCCCAGGCCCAGGAAGCCGAGAGCTGCGGCCTCAATGGTGGCCGTGGCGATGCTCAGCGCGCCCTGCACGATCAGCGGCGAGAGGCTGTTGGGCAGCACGTGCCGGAACAGCATGCGCCCTGGTCCGGCCCCCAGCGCGCCCGCCGCCTGCACGAACTCGCGCTCGCGGATGCTCAGCACCACGCTGCGGGCCAGCCGCAGGTACAGCGGCACCTGCGGGATGCTCACCGCCAGCATGACGGTGTACAGCCCCGGCAGGTTGCTGACGCTGGCGATGCCGATGGCGATCAGGATGCTGGGAAAGGCCAGCATCACGTCGGTCACGTAGCCCAGCGTGCTGTCGAGCAGGCCGCCGAAGTACCCGGCCAGCAGCCCCAGCACGCTGCCGATCACGAGTGCTATGGCCGTTGCCACGATGCCGATGATCAGGCTGACCCGCGCCCCATGCCACACGCGCACCGCCACGTCGCGGCCAGCATTGTCTGTACCGAATATGTGGCTAAAAGCATTGAATTTTCCTGAAACCGGGTCCGTGTATTTTGCCTTAACATCAGCGTCCCAGATTCCGGTGACGCTCGGCGGGGACAATCGTAAGCGCAGATTTATATCGCGGCTGGCGTCGTAGGGGCGCAGCAGAGGGGCCAATACGGCGGCGATCACGAAAATGATCACCATCACGGCCCCGATCCTGCCGGGAGTGCTGCGCCGGAAGCGTTTTGCGAAGACGCTCTGCTGGCGTCTGGGAGGGCTGGGAACGGCGACGGCGGTCATGGAACTCCTTTTAATGTGCGTGTGGCTCGTGGCCTGTAGCGTGTAGGGACAGCCAGGACACCTTGCTGGAGTCAAGTTCTCCGGGCTTTGCCCACGGGCCACAGGCCACGCATGACAAGCCCTATCGGTACTGAATTCGTGGGTCCAGCAGGGCGTAACTCAGGTCCACGGCCAGATTGACCACGCTCACCACCAGGGCCGCGAAGATCACGCCGCCCTGGATGACCGGGTAATCGCGCCCGGAAATCGCGTCGTACAGCCACGACCCCAGGCCCGGCCAGCTGAAGATGGTCTCGGTCAACACCGCGCCGCCCAGCAGCAGCCCGGCTTGCAGGCCCACCACCGTCACCACCGGCAGCATCGCGTTACGCATGGCGTGCTTGAGCGTGACCAGCCTGGGGGCCAGCCCCTTGGCCTTGGCGGTCCGCACGTAGTCCTGGCCCAAGACTTCGAGCAGCGAGCTGCGCGTGATGCGCGCGGTGATCGCCATCGGAATGCTGCCCAGCGTGATGGCGGGCAGAACGAGGTGGCGCAGCGCGTCCCAGCTCACGTCCGGGCGGCCCCGCAGCAGGCCGTCGAGCACGTCCATGCCGGTCAGCGGCTGAAGGTCCACGCCCACCGAGAGGCGGCTGCTCGGCGGAAACCAGCCCAGCACCACGGCAAAGTAGTAACTGAGCAGCAGGCCCAGCCAGAACACCGGCATGCTCACGCCGACCAGGCTGATGGTGGTCGCCAGACTGTCCCAGACGCTGTTGCGCCGCAGTGCGGCCACGATCCCGGCGGGCAGCCCCACGATCAGCGCAAAAAACATGGCCGCCAGCGACAGTTCCAGCGTGGCCGGAAAGCGGCTTTTCAGCTCGTCGGCCACCGGAATCTGCGACTTCTGGCCCTTGTCGAGGTCGCCGCTGAGCACCTTGCCCAGGTATTTGGGGTACTGGGCGTCGAACAGCCTGCCTGGCTCGGCCAGATTCAGAAACCAGGGCTTGTCGAGGCCAAGCTGCTTTGTCAGCCGGGCCACCGACTCGGGGTTGGCCCGCTCGCCCAGAATGGCGGTGGCCGGGTCGCCCGGCAGGGCACGCACGAAGGCGAACACCACCACGCTGATGCCGATGAGCACCAGCAGGGTGCGCCATAAGCGGCGGAGAACAAATACGCCCAAGAGAGGCTCCTTGCATATTGAAACTGAAACGTGGAAAGTGGCGGCGGTCTGGAATCCTCGAACTTCTGTCCCTGTGAGGATACGGCCCCAAATCAAACCAGCCCCCGCCTGACTGCAATGGGGGCTGGCGTGCGGTTGAACCTGTGGCCGCTCAGGACATGAAGCAGGGTCCAGAAACTGAGCCTACGAAACGAGTCTTACCGCTTGCCGACCAGCAGAATCTTGTTCCAGGCTTCACTGCCCAGCGGGCTGGGAACCCAGTTTTTCACATAGGTGCGGGCGGCGGCCAGCGGCTGGCTGTGGACCATCGGAATGCGGTAGGCCGCCTCGTAGGTCAGTTTATGAAGCTGGCTGTAGACCTTGGCCTTGGCGTCCTGGGTCAGCGCGGCGCGGCCCTGTTCCAGCAGCGTCTGCAAGCTGGCGGGGTTGTAGTTGATGTCGTCTGAGGCATTTGCGCCGTAGTACGCGCCATAAAAGTTGTCCGGGTCGCCGTAGTCGCCGGTCCAGCCGATCATGTACATGTCGAAGCCCGGCTCCTTGTTGCGGTCCTGGAGGTACTTGGCCCAGTCCTCGGTGCGCAGGTTCACCTTGACCCCGATGGCGCTCAGGTCGGCGGCCACCGCCTCGGCAATCGGCTTGGGGGTGGGGAAGTAGGGGCGCGACACGGGCATGTACCAGAAGTCCACACTGAAGCCGTTGGGGTAGCCGGCGTCGGCCAGCATCTTCTTGGCAGCGGCGGGGTCGTACTTGTAGTCGCTGGGCACGTCCTTGCTGTTGGCCCAGCCCATGACCGGCGGCAGGAAGCTGGAGTTGCTGACCGCCAGCCCGTTCCAGAAGCCCTCGGCAATGGCCTTCTTGTTGATCGCCATGCTCAGGGCCTGACGCACCGCCTGCTTGGCCAGGATGGGGTTCTTGTTGTTCATGCTCACGAAGCCGACGTTGAAGCTGGGCTTGAGCACCGCCGTCAGCGCCTTGTCGCTCCTGACGGCGGCCAGGCTGTCGGGCGTGAGGTCTGAGGCGAAGTCGATGGTTCCGGCCTTCAGCTCATTCAGGCGCTGCGAGGCGTCCTTGATGCTGCGGATCACCACGCCGTCCACGCGCGGTTTGGTGCCCCAGTAGCTCATGTTGGCTTTCAGGGTCACGGCGTCGCCGGTCTTCCAGCTCACGAAGCTGAAGGGGCCGGTGCCGACTGGCGTGCTGGCGGGCGTGCCGTATTTCGTGCCCTGCGCCTTGATGGCAGTCGGCGACGCGATGCCGAAATAGCTGGACCCGGCCACCACCGGGAACACCGAGTTGCCGCCGGTCAGGTCGAAGCGCACGGTGTAGTCGTCGAGCTTCACGATGTCCTTGATGACAGCCGTCTTGTCGCCCTTGAAGCCGCCCAGCAGGTCGCCCATGATCTCGTAGGTGCGGCCCTGGTCGCGGAAACCGGAGTCGGCTTTGGGGTCCCAGAAGCGGTTCCAGTTGAACAGCACGGCGTCGGCGTTAAACGGTGTGCCGTCCTGAAACTTGACGTTCTTGCGCAGGTTGAAGGTCCAGCTGGTGGCCGCCGGGTTGCTTCTCCAGCTGACGGCCAGTCCGGGCACGGCGTCGGTGGTGCCGTCTTTGAAGTCCACCAGCGTGTCGTAGATCTGGCGCTGCACGGTCAGGCTGATGCCGTCGGTGACGTTGCCCGGCTCCAGGCTGACGGGTTCGCCGTTGCCGCCGTACACGAGTGTGGCGGCAGAGGCGCTGCCCAGCAGTGAAGCGCTCAGGAACGCGGTCAGGATGTATTTCTTCATTGGCTTCCTCCGGTTGGATAGGGGGCTGTGGCTGTGGTCTGTGTATGGGCTGGGGGAACAGTCAGACAGCGCGGACATGAAGTGCAGATGACAGGGAGGCCAGGACTTGATGAACGGTGCTGGCGATAAGAGTAGGGCGGGCCACCAGACGTGTCAACTGTGAGGGTCGGCTGGCCCGGCATTCTGAATGTGTGCGTCCAGAACGCGCTGGTCTCGGCTCCGGAATTTGCGCGCGAGGCTGTATGAGAGCTTCTCCGGGTTCTGAGCTGAAGGGGCTGAGCTGAAGGGGCTGAGCTGATGGGGCCGAGCCGATGGGGCCGAGCTGATCCTCCGATTTTCAGTCCTCGCCCAGATACGCCTTCCTCACGCTCTCGTTGCTGGCGATCTCTGAGGCTGGCCCCTGGAGCCTGATCTCGCCGGTTTGCAGCACGTAGGCCCTCTGGGCAATGCCCAGGGCCATGCTGGCGTTCTGCTCGACCAGCAGAATGGTGGTGCCGCGCTCACGGTTCAGGCGCTGCACGATGTCGAAGATGGTTTCCACGAACAGCGGCGACAGGCCCATGCTGGGCTCGTCGAGCAGCAGCAGTTTGGGGGCCACCATCAGGGCGCGGGCGATGGCGAGCATCTGCTGTTCGCCGCCCGACAGCGTGCCGCCCAGCTGCTTTTCACGCTCTTTCAGGCGCGGAAAGAACTCGAAACCCTCTTGGATGCGGCTCTCGATGGTGGCCTTGTCGCTCACGGTGTAGGCCCCGATCTCCAGGTTCTCGCGCACGGTCAGCTGCCCGAAGATGCGGCGGCCCTCCGGCACGTGGCTCATGCCGCGCTGCATGATGGTGTCTGGCCGCACCCCTGCGATGTCCTGGCCCAGATAGTGCAGCGTGCCCATCCTGGGTTTCTGCATGCCGGAAATGGTGCGCAGCGTGGTGGTTTTGCCCGCGCCGTTGCCGCCGATCAGCGCGATGATCTCGCCCTGCATCACGTGCAGCGTTACACCTTTCAGGGCGTGAATATGGCCGTAGTAGGTGTGGATGTCCGTCAGTTCCAGCATCGGCACAACACCTGAGCTGTCAGCAATGGAGCTACGAGATGCGGGGCTGTCGCCTGCCAATGCTGGCGGCTTCCATGGAGACGGTTCAGGGGTTGGCTGCATGGGGTTGTATTCAGACATGGGCTACACCGTCCGTTCCGCTCTGCTGTTTGCCGTACTCGCCCGCCGCTGCCCCGCGCCCCAGGTACGCCTCCATCACCTTGGCGTCGCTGCGGACCACGTGAGGCAGCCCCTCGGCAATCTTGGTGCCGTAATCCAGCACGGTAATATATTCGCTGAGCGTCATCACCAGCCGCATGTCGTGTTCGATGAGAACGACGGTCACGCCCAACTCGTCGCGGACGGAGCGGATCAGGGCCTTGAGGTTCTCGGTCTCGCGCGGGTTCATGCCGGCGGCGGGTTCGTCGAGCAGGATCACCTTGGGGTTGGTGGCCAGAGCGCGGGCGATCTCCAGTCTGCGCTGGTCGCCGTAGGGCAGGCTGGTGGACAGCTCCTGCGCCTGCCGCTTGAGACCCACGAAGTCGAGCAGCACTCCTGCTGCCTCATGGGCGCTCTCCTCGTCTTCGCGGAACTTGCGGGTCCGCAGCAGCGCGTCCACGTACCCGGCCTTGAGGCGCGGGTGGCGGCCCACCAGGATGTTCTCCTCGGCGGTCATGGAGGCGAACAGCCGGATGTTCTGAAAGGTCCGCGCGATGCCCGCCTTGGTGACCTGATCGGGCCGCAGCCCCACCAGGTCGCGCCCGTCGAGTTCGATGCTGCCCGCGTCGGGTTCGTAGATGCCGGTGATCATGTTGAAGAAGGTGGTCTTGCCCGCGCCGTTCGGCCCGATCACGCTCACGATGCTGGCCCTGGGCACCTCCAGGTCCACGGCGTTGACCGCCAGCAGCCCGCCGAAGGTTTTGGTCAGCGCCTTGACGCTCAACACACTGCCCGCCGCCGCCTTGCTCAGCAGGGCGCTCACTGTCTGCCCCCGGTACGGTCAATGGGCGTGTTCTCGGCGCTGGTGGCCTGCCCCGGCGAGGTGACGTCGGGCATGCCGGGTGCGCCCGTTCCCAGCGCGCCGCCGATGGCTCCGTCGTCGTTCAGGGAATCCAGCGCGGGGTCGGTGTCGTCGTTCTCGTGCATCATGATCTTCTGCCTCGCAGACGGCAGCAACCCTTCTGGCCGGAACAGCATCATCAGCACCAGGATGGCCCCGAAGATCAGGCGGTTGTACTTGGCCGGGTCGAGGTTGCTGTTGAAGTTGGGCAGCGCCTGGAGCGTTTCCGACAGGGCGGTCAGGATCGACAGGTTGAGCAGCGTGACCACCGCCGCGCCCAGGATCACGCCCGCGATGTTGCCCATGCCGCCCAGAATCACCATCGTCAGGACGCTGATGCTCTGAAAGAAGGTGAAGCTCTCGGGCGAGATGAACTGCTGCTTGGCGGCAAAGATGACGCCCATGACCCCGGCGAAACTGGCCCCGGTGGCAAACGCCATGATCTTGGTCCGCACCAGCGGCACGCCCATCGCCTGCGCGGCGATCTCGTCTTCACGGATGGCGACCCAGGCCCGCCCGATGTTGCTGCGGCTGAGGCGCACGTTGACCGTGATGACCACGCCGATGACCAGCAGCACCAGAAAGTACAGAAAGAACAGCTTGAACTGCTCGGGTGGAAAGCCCAGCGCCCCGGCCAGTTTATCGAGCAGCGAGACCGGCGCGGTGGTCACGCCGCTGATGCCCTGCGGCCCGCTGGTGTACTTGGTCAGGTTGTTGGCGAAGACCCGGATCACCTCGCCCAGCCCGAGCGTCACGATGGCCAGATAATCGCCCTTGAGCTTCAGCACCGGCAGGCCGATCAGCACGCCCGCGATGGCCGCCACCGCCACCGCCAGAATAATGAACAGCCAGAAGAAGTTGGGGTTGATGCCGCTTGCCAGGGCGCTCAGGGCGGCGGGCTGGCCGTTGTAGTGGCTGGTGATGGCGGCGTTGATCAGGGTGGCGACCAGCACCAGAATGCCCACCACGCCGATCACGATCAGCAGCACCGAGAAGGCGCGGGCCGCCCGCTGGCCGCCTCTTGGTTTCAGCGAACCGGGGTGCGCTCTGTCGATGGCCTTCATCCAGAGGTAGCCCGCCACGCCCGCCAGCGTGAGCAGCAGCGGAATCAGCCAGTCTCCAACCCCAAGCGGCACGAACGGCAGGTCGGACTTGACGATGCCCTGAAACTGTCCGCTGCCGAAAATCCCCCACAGGTACGCGCCCACCGCAAAAAAAGCCACGTAGCCCAGGTCGAGCAGTCCGGCCTGCCCCACCACGATGTTCAGACCCAGGGCCAGCGCGGCGAAGATACACATCTGGATGGCGAGGTCGAAAAAGCTGCCGTTGCCGCGCCCGATGTCGGGCACCACGAAGATCAGCACGAACACGCCCACCAGCACCTTGACCGCGCCGTTGGCCCGCCACTGGTAGGCCAGCAGCAGGCTGCCCAGGAAGGCGGCGAACACGAACGACAGCACCACGGAATTGAATTTGGTGCCGGGGTCCAGGCGACCACTGCCCCAGAACAGCAGCAGCCCGGTCAGGAGGGTGTACGCGACCAGCCACAGGGTGCGGTCCGGGGCGTCCGGGCCAGCCTTTTTGGGGCGCAGCAGCGAGGCGGTCATATGTTCTCCTTGGTCATGGCGATCATACTTTCTCTGTGGCGTTGCGGCCCAGCAGACCAGAAGGCTTGAAAATCAGGATCACGATCAGGGCGATAAATGCGCCCACGTCCTTGTATTCCGCCTTGATGGCCCCCAGAAAGGCCAGCTTGGGGAAGATGAACACCAGACCGCTCAGCGACCCCAGAAAATTCTCGATGATGCCCAGCACCAGCCCGCCCAGCACCGCGCCGGGAATGCTGCCGATACCGCCCAGCACGGCGGCACTGAAGGCCTTGATACCGGGAATGGTGCCGCTGTAGGGGTCGAGGTTGGGAAACTTGAGCGCGAACAGCACCCCGCCCACCCCGCCCAGCGCCCCGCCGATCAGGAAGGTCAGCGAGATCATGCGGTTTGAATCGATGCCCATCAGGCCAGCGGTCACCCGGTCCTGGGCCACCGCCCGGATGGCGCGGCCCACCCGGCTGTGGTTGACCAGCCTATTTAAACCGAACAGCATCACGGCGGCCACGATCAGCAGCGTCAGGTCGATTCCTTTCACGTTGGTGTCGGCAACCGTGAAGACCGTGCGTGTGAACGCGCCGGGCACGTTGACCGCCAGCTGAAAGCGGCCCTGGAAGCCTTCGAGCAGCTTGATCACGTCCTGCAAGATCAGCGATACCCCGATGGCCGAGATGAGCGGTACCAGCTTGGGCGCGTTCCTGAGCGGGCGGTAGGCCAGGCGCTCGATCACGATGTTCAGGGCGCCGCACACCACGATGGCCGTGACGAGCGCCACAGCGAACACCAGATACGGGTTCATGCCCGTGCCGGGTTCGGCCCCCGGGGCGGGCGAGAGCACCCGGAAAATCTCGAAGGCCACCACGCCGCCGGTGAGGAACACCTCCGAGTGAGCGAAGTTGATGAGCTGGAGGACCCCGTACACCATGGTGTAGCCCAGCGCGATGATGGCGTACAGCGTGCCGATCAGCAGGCCGTTGATCAGGATGCCGGTGACGAAATTTTCCACGCTTGACCTCGGAGTAGAACCAGAGAGTTGACCAGACACAGTGAAAGGGACGGGTATCGAAAGGGAAACAGTCTGATGTTGACGCGCCCAGTCTGACACGGATTCGGAACAACGTCGGCGGGAGGACAGGTCCACACAAGAAGGGGGCGGGCCGGGAGCTTTACGCCTCCGGCCCGCCCCCTCGTGTCACTTTGAATTCAGGGCGTTTACTGCTTGCTGGACTTGACGGTCACCGTTCCGGCGGTGCTGAAATCCAGCTTGCCAGCGGCGCTGTTCTTGACCTGGATGATGTACATCTTGGCGCTGGTGCGGTCCCCGACGCTGTTGAAGTCGATGGCGCCGGTCAGCAGGCCCGCCGAGAGCTTGGTACCGCGAATGGCGGTCTCGACCTGGGTGCGGGTGGGCAGCTTGTTGCCGTTGGCCTTGATGGCGCTCAGCACGCCGCTGATGACGACCTTGGCGCTGTCGTAGCCCATGATGCCGAAGCCTGCGAGCGGCTTCTTGTACGCGGCGTTGTAGCGGCTCGACAGCACGCGCGCGGCGGGCACGGCGGTTAGCGGGGGAGCGACGGTGGTGAAGTAGATGTCCTTCGCGCCGGCGCCCGCCAGCGAGAGCAGGTCGGGGCTGTCGTAGCCGTCGCCGCCCATCACCGGAATGCTCACGCCCGCTTCACGCAGCTGCTTGGAAAAGGGGCCGACCTGACCGTACAGCCCGCCGAAGTAGATGGCGTCGGCCTTGGACGCCTTGATCTTGCCGATGATGCTGGAGAAGTCGCTCTTCTCCTCGGTGCCCTCGGACGCCACGATGGTCGCGCTCTTGGTCTTCATGAAGGCTTCGGCGGCGTCGGCCAGACCCTGCCCGTAGGGGGTCTTGTCGTTGAGCACGTAGACGCGCTTGGCCTTCAGGGTGCTCACCAGGTAGTCGGCCCCGGCGGGTCCCTGCGAGTCGTCGCGGGCGCAGATGCGGTTCATGTTGGCCAGCCCACGGTCGGTGACCTTGGGGTTGGTGTTGGCGGGCGACACGATGGCGACGTGGCTGGGGGCCAGCACCTCGCTGCTCGGAATGACCACGCCCGAGTTGAGTGTGCCCACCATCGCCAGGATGCTGTTGTCGGCGGCGATGCGGCGGGCGTTGGCGGTGCCGGTGGTGGGGTCGGCCTGGTCGTCGTAGGCCACGAACTGGAGGTCGAATCCAAGCGCGGTGAAGGCCGACTTGTTGTCTCTGATGGCCAGCTCCGTGGCGTTGCGAATCTGGAGGCCCAGGTCGCTGCTGCTGCCGGTCAGGGGCGACATGCTGGCGATCTTGATCACGGTGGCGGCATTGGCGCTGCCCAGGGCGAGTACGCCGAGGCTGAGTGCGCCGAGGGTCAGGGTGGATAGACCGAGTTTCTTCATGAAGCCTCCAAAGACGTGCTGAATCCTCAAACTCAAGCTGCCCCGCTGTCTGCGAGATGCTGATGTAGAGATGCCGCATTGTAAAGAGGTCTTGAGGAGATGTCAATGTGATTTTCATGCATCGGATGGCAATGTTTAGGAACTGGAAACAATTCCACGTCTGATATGTTGCGCTTTTAACGATTAAATGGGCAACGAACAGGCTTTTTATTCTCGGTCTTATGGGCAGTTCAGTCCAGAACAGGTGGTTGCCGCGTCGTGCCTGCCCGCCCCCGTTCCGTGCCTGCCCGCTCCCGTTCCGTGGACGCCTGCTTTGTCTCATGGCCCTGCTGACGTGGTTCACGCTGGGCCGCTATGCTCCCTGACATGGGCGAAGTGGCGTGAGGGCAGTGTTTTGAGGGCAGGGGCGTGAGTGATACCGACAGTGGCGCGGCGGGGCAGACGGTGGGCCGCGCCCGCAGATGGCGAGAGCAGACCTTCCGGGCGCTGCGCTGGCCCAGTTACCGCCGTTACTGGCTGTCGCAGACGCTCAGTCTGGTGGGAAGCTGGATGCAGGTCACGGCCCAGTCGTATCTGGTGCTGGAGCTGACGAACAACAACAGCGCCGCCCTGGGCTGGGTCACGGTGGCTCAGTTTCTGCCGAGCCTGCTGCTGTCGCTGTTCGCCGGGGCCATCATCGACCGGGTGCCCAAACGGCGGGTGCTGCTCACGGCCCAGGTGGTGTTGATGCTCACCGCGCTGACGCTGGCTGTCAGCACCCAGCTGGGCGTGGTGAGCCTGGAACTGGTGCTGGCGCTGGCCTTTGTGGGCGGCGTGGCCAACGCCTTTGACATGCCCGCGCGCCAGACCCTGGTGGCTGATTTCGTGCCGCGCGAGGACTTTTCCAACGCCGTGGCCCTGAACAGCCTGTCGTTCAACGTGTCGCGCACGCTGGGGCAGGCGGTGTTCGGGCTGGTGGCCGCGCTGGGCGTGTCGCTGCTGGGCGGCGGCAACAGCGACAACGTGGCGCGGCTGGCCTTTCCCTTTTATCTGAACGTCGCCTCGTTCGGGGTGGTGATCTGGGTGATCGCCCGGCTGCCCTTTCCAGCCCGTGAGCGGGGCGGTCACGGCGACGTGCTGGCCGATATCCGCGAGGGCCTGGCCTACGTGCGCGTGACGCCGGGTCTGCGCTACACCCTGGCGCTGGTGGGCCTGATGAGCCTGAGCATCGTGAATTTCAACGTCATCATTCCGTATTTCGCCCGCGCGGTGTATGGTCTGCGCGAGGGCGGCTTCGGGGCGCTCAATGCCAGTTTCGGGGCCGGGGCCATGGTCGGGGCGCTGTGGCAGGCGAGCAGGCCCAACCCGCTGAAAAACCTGAGGCGGGGAGCCGTGCTGCTGCTGCTCAGCGGGCTGGGGCTGGCGCTGGCTCCGGGCGGGGTGGTCGCAGCGCTGGTGCTGGCCTGCTGCGGCTTCTCGATGCTGACCTTCCTGATCTCGGCCAACAGCTCGGTGCAGCTCACGGTCCCCGACGCCCTGCGCGGGCGGGTGATGAGCGTGTACTCGCTGGTGCTGGTGGGGTCTGGCCCGCTGGGGGCGCTGATTTCCAGCACCCTGATCGCCAAGGGTGGCCTGCTGGGGCCGACCTGGGGCCTGATTGCCCTGGTGGCGCTGGCCGCCGTGAGCCTGGGGGCGCTGTGGCGCTTTCTTCCACGCGAGCTTTCCAGGCCAGCCGAGGACTGAACAGTTCCGATAGGACAGATCGGGCGGGACAGCCCAGACTGAATGGTGCAGGCCAGACCGCCCAGCTCTGCTTGCATGAAACCGGAATCGCAATCGGCAGACCGGGGTCGGCGCAGGCGGCGGCTGGCTCATCTGGCCCTGTTGGTCGCTGCGTACACTGGGGCCATGTCAAACCTGCGCCCCCTGTTGCCAGTAGAGATGCTGCCAGCCACAGAGTTGCCAGCCATAGCAGTGCCAGCCAGACTGCGTTCGGCCACCCTGCTGTCTGCTGGCCTGCTGGCCCTGCTTCTCACGGCCTGCGGAACGTCCGGCACCTCCAGCACCGGCAACACCAGCCTCAAAGACTCGCTGTATTTCGCCAGCACCAACCTTCCGGTGGCCTACGTGGCCGAAAGTTACACCAGCGAGCTTCAGGTGTCGGGCGGAGTGGGGCCGTACAGCGTGCGGGTGGCGAGCGGCAAGCTGCCCGACGGGCTGGTTCTGAACGGGCGCACGCTGAGCGGCAAGGCGACTAAGGCCGGGCTGTTTTCCTTCACGGTAGAGGCTTCTGACGCCACGCTCTCGACCAAGGCGCAGCCCATGAGCCTGACGGTCACTGCTCTGCCGCCGCTCAGCCTGGCCGTGACGCTGCCGACGAGCGAGATACGCGGCGAGACCCGCCTGCCACTGGTGGTCACCGCGCCCAGGGGTATGCGCGCCTTCCGGATGCAGTGGGCGCTGCCCGAAGGCGTGACCGTGACCCGTATTGACCCGGTAGACACCCGCGCCGTGGCCTACTGGAAGGTCAACGCCGGCCTGCTGACGCTCGACATGGGCTTCAGGACAGCCGTGGCGACGGGTGACCGGCTGGCCCTGCTGAGCGTCAAACCCAGCAAGGCTGTGACCCTGCAAGCGCCGCGCATGGGCTACAACGCCGTGGGCGCAGACGGGTCGAGCATCCAGACCGTGGCCCTGCCCGCCGCCCCAACCCCGCCCGCACTGACCCCGCCCGCAGCGCAACCCGCCGCCCCGGCAGCCCAGCCAGCAACACAGCCAGCGGCCCAGCCAGTAACACAGCCGGCAACACAGCCGGCAGGCACCCCGGTCTCGCCCGCCTCGACAGACAAGACCGCTCCGGCAGACACGGCTCCGGTTAGCCCCGTGCAGCCTGCGCCCGGAGGTGGCAAATGAGGCGCCCGACCCTGGGTACACCGATTCTGGCCACCCTGGCCCTGAGCGCGTGTCTGCTCACGGCGGTCCAGGCCACCACCGCCTCGCCGCTCACGCTCGTACAGCAGGCCAAAAAGGCCGACGTGATCGTGCAGGCCACCATCGGCACGCCGACCACTGTGACCGAGGGAGGGCAGGCGTACTTGGTGTATCCGCTCAAGGTCAGCGAGACCCTGGCCGGAGACGCCGCCCAGTTGCCTCAGCTGCCGGGCGGTCAGGGGGGAAGCGGCCCGGCGCTGTACGTGCTGAGCGGCATGGAACTCGCCCCGGTGTTCCAGTCGGGCCAGGAAGCGGTGCTGCTGCTGTATAAGGGCCGCCTGGACAGTCCGCTGGTGGGGTTCAATCAGGGTGCCTTCCCGATCTCGAACGGTCTGGTGAGCGTGTTGCCGATCCAGCCTGTACCGGGCCAGGGCGGGGCCGCACCGGGCGCGTCCGGCACGTTGCCGGGAACACTGCCGACGCCAGCGGCGCAGAATCAACCAGTTCAGAATCCAGCGGCCCAGACACCGGCAACCTCGACACCGGCAACCTCGACACCGACGACACCAGTACCTGCAACTTCAGCAACTCAGACGCCAGCAACTCAGACGCCTGCTACTCCGGTAACCGGAACGCCGACGCCAGCCACCCAGCCTTCGGCAGCGCCAACCCCGGCTGCTGCAACCCCGGCTGCTGCAACCCCGGCACCAGCTGTCCAGCCTGCGCCTGTCGCCACCGTGCTGGGCAGCCTCAAGACGCCCGCCGAGCTGAAGGCCGCCATCGTCGCAGCCAGGGCGGCGAAGTGAGGCGCGGCAGGGTTGTATCGGCGTGCATGGCGTTCGTTCTGCTGTCGCTGTCGCCCGCCGGGGCGGTGGGCATCAAGCTGCAACCGAAGACGCCCCAGATCGAGCAGCTGGTGCTGGACACGCTCAAGCGGCTGTCGAGCAGTGTCCTGACCCTCACGCTCGACAAGACCTCCGGCACGCTTTTTGTGCTGGGCACGGCGAGCAGCGTGGCCTTCAACCCCGAGGTGTCGGCCCGCACCGTGACCGTGAACGGGGTCCGGCAGACCGAGTTCAACCCGCAGGGTCCGGTGCCTCTGAAAGACGCCGTGGACGCAGAGATTCAGAAGGAACTGGGCCTGAGCGCCCTGACGCCCGAGGCCGCCCAGCTGCGCTATTCGGGGGCCGATCTGAACAACGATGGCAAGATCGACACCGCCGACCTGGGCATTTTGATGGGCAGCTTCGGGCAGGCGGGGGCCAACGCGCGCGGTGACCTGAACAACGATGGCCGGGTGGACGACCTTGATGTTCGGCTGTTCAGCGCCCAGTATAAGCTGCCATGAGCGACGCAGACACTGAAAATAACACGGACATTCGGAACAACCCAGGTATTCGGAACAACACGGCTCAGTATGCCCCCGGCGAGGTGATAGACCTGCAAGACTTTCTCAAGCTGGCTGGGCTGGTGGACACCGGAGGCGAGGCCAAATTCCTGATTCAGACCGGAGAGGTGCGGCTGAACGGCGAGGTCGAGACGCGCCGCCGCAAGAAGATCATGCGCGGTGACCGGGTGGAGTTGGACGGCAACGAACATCTGGTGGATTTTTAGCCACCGGGCCGAGCGATACTTCAGAAGCCAGATGGACTCAGGCAGGCAGCAACTGCGGCCAGATCGCCAGCGCCCCGAACCGCTGCGTGACACACTGCGTTCATGACCAGTTCTGAGGCCGCCCTCAGCGAGTTTCGCCGCCAGAAAGACGCCTATTTCGCCAGCGGGCGCGGCCCCCTCCGGGGCGAGGCGCTGGGGCAGTTCACGGGCCTGAGCTATTACCCGCCCAACGCTGCGCTGGTTTTTCAGCTTCCGCTGGAGCGCGGCGCGGGCGAGCAGGTCACGTTTCATACCAGCACAGGGCAGACCAGCACGGGCGAGTTGCGCCAGATGCAGTTGTTCGGCACCGTGCTGGTGCCTTTTCCGGAAGGCGAGGCGACTCTGACTCTGTACGCCCAGCCCGGTGAAGACGCGCCCGGCAGCCTGTTTTTCCCGTTCCGCGATCTGGGCAGCGGCAGCGAAAGCTACGGCGCGGGCCGCTACCTCGATGCCCCGACGTTTCAGCAGGGCGGCGCGGTGTGGGTCAGCCTGGATTTCAACCTGGCCTACTACCCGTACTGCGCGTATGGCGAAGGCTGGACCTGCCCGCTGCCGCCCGCCCACAACTGGTTGAAGGTGGCGGTGCGAGCGGGGGAGAAGCTGGCCTGAACATCCTTATCACTTCACGGTGAATTCACCGACCAGCACCGTGTCCTTCGCGCCTTTCAGCCTCAACGTGATCAGCTGATCGCGCTGATCGGCGCTGCCGAAGCGGGTCGTGAGCTTGGCCTGCACCGTGACGGCGCCCGCCAGAATCTGCTGGGTGTTGCCGTAGTAGTTGGTCTCGATCCGGTACCTGCCGGGCTTGGCCGCCTTGAGGCTGAATTCCTCGGGGCCGTAGCCGCCGGTGAAGTCTTTCGAGATGCGCCCGCCCTGATAACTCAGGTTGTGGCCGTAATACACCCGCTCGCCGTTGGGGTCGGTGATCCACAGGTCCATGTCGGTGTTGTCGGCGTCCCAGGTCAGGATCACCCGCAGGTCCAGGGGCAGGGGGCGGATCAGCGAACGGTCCATCACGTCGGTGTTCAATCGGCTGCCGGGCCGGGCCAGCAGCGCATTGATCTCGTTCAGCACCATCAGCTCGACCTCGGGAAAGCGTGCGTCCCAGCGGTGCTCGACCACCCGGTACAGCGTGTCCAGCGCCTCCTGCCTGCGTCCGGCCTGGGCATACGCCAGCCCCAGATCGCGGCCACTCTGCGGCTCGTTGGGGGCCAGTCGAAGGACCTGCTCGAACACCGGGACCGCCAGATCGGGCCGCCCCGCTTGCAGGTAGCGGTACGCCAGAATCCGCAGCACCGCCCGGTTTTCCAGTTGCAGTTCGGCGAGGTTGCTCAGCACGCGCAGGCCCAGCGCCGTCTGCTTCCGGTCGAGCAGCAGGTCGGCCACGTCCAGAAAAAACGCGGTGCTGCGCAGGTAGCTGGGGCGCTCGTCGAGATAGATGCGGTACAGGTCCTGGGTGCGTGCCCTCTGCATGCGGGTGATGTACGGCGCGTCCGGCACCCATTTCTTGAGCTGGATGGTGATGGCACCGGTGCCGCCGGGCGCGCCTGCCAGCCTGGAAGCCTGGGCGGTGGTCGGGGACCGTCCTGCGGCGGGCGAGGCCGCAACCGGGCTTGCAGGGGCCGGGACACCTGCGACGCCGGGTGAAGCCATGTCGCCCGCTGCGTCCTCGGTTTCCTGCCCTTTTAGCGGGGCCGGCGGTTTGCCCTTGGAAAATTTGGTCTTCCACCACCCCTCATAGCGGGCCAGCATGCCCCGCACCTTCTCCAGATGGTCGGCGTCCTGTTTGCGCGCCGTGGTCTGCTGCTGCGCCGACAGGCGGTCGTATTCGGCCCTCAGCTCGGCAGGCGGCGAGACCTCGTAGCGCAGGTAGTCCTGGGCGGTGTCGAGCACGATCAGCGAGGTCTGGGGCGTGACAAGCCCGAAGTCGCTGCCCAGACGACGAATGGCCGCCTGGTTCAGCTCCGGCTCGCTCTGAAGGGCGGCG
>JANXWI010000126.1 GCA_025351205.1 Deinococcus sp. | reverse complement strand
GCGGGAAACGCGGGGCGGGCGCAGCCTCGCCGGGGCTTTCCGCGAGAAAAAGTGGGCCTGGCGCACGCTGATCCTGTTTCCCCTGATTCCGCTGATCTACACCACCCCCTGGGACAACTATCTGGTCTATAAAGCGGTCTGGAACTATCCGCCCGAACGGGTGCTGGGGCGGCTGGGCTACGTGCCCTACGAGGAATATGCCTTCTTCGTGTTGCAGACGCTGATCACCAGTCTGTGGCTGTATGTTCTGCTGCGCCGAAGCGGCAAGACGCAGGCCGAGGCGGCGCAGGTGTCGCCCCGGCCCTGGCTGACGCGCACGGGGCAGGCGGGGTTCTGGCTGGCGGTGGCCTTTGCGGGCGTGGTGATGCTCAGGTTCGAGTCCACCTTCTACCTGGGCCTGATCCTGGCCTGGGCCTGCGTGGTCCTGAGCGGGCTGTCGGCCTTTGGCGGCGACCTGATCTTCGGCAGGCCGCGCGTGTACTGGCTGGCGGTGCTGCCGCCCACCGCGTACCTGTGGGTTACCGACCTGTACGCCATTCATAACGGCATCTGGGGCATCTCGCCGCGCTACACGCTGGGCTGGAACCTGTTCGGAATTCTGCCTGCCGAAGAGATGGTGTTTTTCCTGATCACCAATCTGCTGGTCGTGACCGGGGTGCTGGCCTTCCTGCATCCCGTGGCGCTGGAACGGGTAAACCGCCTGACCGCTCTGCTGAAAACGGGCCGCGTTCGCCCCTGGATGCCGCTGACCGCCCTGTACCTGCTAAGCAAGATTCCGGTTCCCCTGTGGCCCGCTGGTTTTCCGCTGCTGGGCACGCTGGGCACGGCGTTTCTGTTTCTGGCCGCGCTCAGCTACGCTCTCGACCGCATCGGCGTGCGGGCGCTGGGGCTGGCGGCGCTGGCTTTCTGCGCCGGGCTGGGGGTGGAGGTGCTGGGCAGCCGCACCGGGTTTCCGTTCGGGCAGTACAGCTACGCGGGCGCGCCGGGCATCACGCTGCTGGGCGTGCCCCTGCTGGTGCCACTGGGCTGGTTCGCCATGACCCTCTCGGCGGCGCTGCTGGCCCGGGGTCGCCCCTGGCTGACCGGCCTGCTGCTGGTCGCCTGGGACGTGGGTCTGGAGCCGCTGATGACCGCGCAGGGCTTCTGGCGCTGGCAGGACCCGGCAGGCATATGGGCGGGCGCACCGATCCAGAACTTTCTGGCCTGGTTTGTGGTCGGAGCAGTTCTCGCCTTCGTGTTCAGGGAGGTCGGAGGCATCAGGCTCTTTGGACACGATGCGCCCAGAGCTGAGTGGATGATGCAGCAGAGAGGAGTGAACGTCAGACCTGCAAGCATGCGCCTCGTCGAAACCCGCCCTGCCACGCCTGAAGACCGAAAGGTTGAGCCGAATGCCTTCAATACCTTCGCCGTCGCCTATCTGCTCGAAGCCGCCTTCCTGCCCGCCGGGCTGTTGCTGCTGGGCGCGGGCTGGGGGGTGGCCCTGCTGACCCTGATCTGCATGGGCGGGCTGGCGCTGCTGGCCCTGAAACCTGTACTGAGGAGGCGGGCATGGCCCTCGTCCCGGCGCGCGTAGACCCGCTGGTGTCGGTGGGCCTCAACGCCCTGCTGCGGCGCAGCGTGGCGGGCCAGCTGCGCGGCGTGTGGGTGCGCGGCGCTCTGCCTGTGGGCGCGGCGATCATCGCGCCCAACCACCACAGCTGGTGGGACGGCTACGTGCTGCACAGCCTGTGTCACGCGCTCGGCCACCGCTTCCGGGTCCTCATGACGGCGCGGCAGCTCGCGGCCTTCCCGTACCTGTGGCGCATCGGGGCGTTGCCCGACACGGCCATCCGCCCCGCCCTGAGGGAAGCGCAGACCGGGGCCTGGGTGGTGGTGTTCGCCGAGGGGGCGGTGCGCCCCGCCGGACCCCTCGGGGCGGTGCAGCCGGGTGCGGGCTGGCTGGCCCGGCGGGCGGGCGTGCCGCTGATGCCCGTGGCGCTGCGGGTGGTGATGCGCGGTCAGCAGCAGCCGGAGGCGTATCTGAGGTTTGGTGCGGCCACCACGGCAGAGGGGCTGGCATCGGCGCTGGCGGGCGAGCTGGCCCTGCTCGACGCCGAACTGCTGAACAGCGACCCGGAACAACCGCTGGCCGGATACCTGAAGGTGGTGGGCCGGGGCGGCAGCCAGAATGAGCGGCTGGCGGGCGCAGGCAAATTACTGGCCTGGGTCACGGGCGACAGATGAACCGTGCAGCTGAACAGGTGCGTCCCCTGCACCAGCTCGGGCGGGCGTACCAGACGGCCTCGCTGGGGTTTCTGCTGTACAAGCTGGTGACGCTGGCGGTCAATGCGCTGGCCTTCCGGGTGCTGCGCCCCCGCCCGCCGACGCCAGCCGCCGCGCCCAGCGTCAGCATTCTGGTTCCGGCCCGCGACGAGGCGGCCAACCTGCCCCACACCCTGCCCCGGCTGCTGGCCCAGGCTGGAATCCAGCCGGGACTGTTAGAAGTTCTGGTGCTCGATGACCAGTCGGGCGACGACACGGCCCGCATCGCCGCCGGGCTGATGGCGGGCGTGCCGGGGGCGCGGCTCCTGTCAGGGCAGCCCCGGCCCCCCGGCTGGCACGGCAAGCCCTGGGCCTGTATGCAGCTCGCCCGGGCGGCCAGCGGCGAGGTGCTGATCTTCACCGACGCCGACGTGTGCTGGGAAGCGGGCACACTGGCCTCGCTGCTGTTCGAGCTGGAAACGTCGCGCGCCGACCTGCTGACCGTCTGGCCGCGTCAGGAGACCCGCAAGTGGGGCGAACGCCTGCTGGCCCCCCTGATCGACGACGTGCTGCTGAGCATCCTGCCCGCGCCCATCACCCGGCTGCCGTTTGCCAGCATGAGCGCCGGAAACGGGCAGCTGATGGCCTTTCGCAGGGCCGCTTACCTGCGCCTCGGCGGGCACGAACTGGTCAGGGGCGAGGTGCTCGAAGACGTGAGTTTCGCGGCCCGGCTCAAGGCGCGGGGCGGGCGGGTGGCGCTGGCGCTGGGCGGCGACCTGATGAGCGTGCGGATGTACCGCAGCTACGCCGGGGCGGGCGGCGCCGTCGAGGGCTTCGCCAAGAGTCTGCACGCGGTCCACGGCGGCTCGCGGAGCCTCATGGCGCTGTCGTGGCTGTGGCATTTCGCCGTGTACACGCTGCCCTGGCTGCGGCTGCTCGGTGGCAGGCCACAGTCCGGCAGATCGCAGTCCAGCACACCTCAGGCCACCCTGATCGCGCTGGGCCTGCTCGAACGCCTGCTGGTGAACCTCAAGACCGGGCGCAGCACCCACGCCGATCTGCTGGAGGTGCTGCTCACGCCCGTCACCTCGCTGGCGGCGCTGCCGGTGTACCTGCTGGCGTTTCGCAAAACCTACCGCTGGAAGGGCCGCGAGTATTC
>JANXWI010000107.1 GCA_025351205.1 Deinococcus sp. | reverse complement strand
CAGGGCGACGTGTTCCATCCAGCTGGCGTGGGGGCTGGGCCGCTCGCCTGCCGCCTGGAAAAATTGCAGCCTACCGCCGCCCTCGAAACCCAGCACCACGCGCCGATATCCCTCCGAGGTCCAGAGGTCTTTGGTGACGGTGGCCCCCAGCCCGCTGTAGAAGCGGATGGTGGCGTCGGCGTCGGCGGTGACGAAAGAAACGTGTTTGAGCATGGGCCGAGTGTAATCCGGGTTCTGGGAATTGCAGGCGTATGCTCAGACCATGCCTGAACTCACTGCGGAAGTGCTGGCCTTCGTCTCGCGGGCCGAGGCCGCGCTGGGCCGCGAGTTGCCGATTGTGGAAGCGTTCGGCTTCGGCGATACGCCCGGCATGGCCGACGAGCTGGCCGCCCTGGTCCTGAGCGGGCAGAAGACCGCCACCTGCGGCTGGCCGCTGAACCCGGACATCATGGCCGGAACATACAGCGTGATGCTAGACGGGCGGGGCGCCCCTCTGGCGGTGCTGGAGAGCGTGGAAGTGCGGACCTTGCCCTTCCTGAAGGTCGAGGCCCAGTTTGCCTACGACGAGGGCGAGGGAGACCGCACACTGGAGTGGTGGCAAGACGCGCACCGTCACTTCTTCTCCCGTCTGCCGGAGGGCGCGGCCTGGAACGACGATCAGCCAGTGCAGTGCGAACGCTTCCGCGTCGTGTGGCCGAGCTGAGGAACCAAAGGATAGGGATATTCGTTCTGGTGCGGCCTGGGCCGGAGTGACACAATCGGGGCATGGAATACCGCAAGTTGCAGGGCACCGACCTGAGCGTTTCGAGCGTGGGCTTCGGCGTCTGGACCGTGGGCACGACCTGGTGGGGCGTCAAAGACGAAGCTATGGGCAAACGGCTGCTGCGGCAGGCCTTCGAACAGGGCGTGACCTTGTTCGACAACGGCGACACCTACGCCTCTGGCCGCGCCGAGGAGATGCAGCGTGAGGCCCTGGGCGACGTGCGCGATCAGATCATCGTGGCGACCAAGTTCGGCTACGACATCTACAACAACCCCGAACGCCCCGGCCAGCAGGAACGCCCGCACGACTGGACGCCCGCGTATCTGCGTAGGGCGCTGGAACACAGCCTGAAGCGCCTGGGCACCGACCGCATCGACTACTATCAGCTGCACAACCCGCGCCTGGAGGCCATCCGGAACGACGAGCTGTTCGCCGAGCTGGAAACCCTGAAAGCCGAGGGCCTGATCCGCGCCTACGGCACCGCCCTGGGACCGGCCCTGAACGAACGTCAGATCGAGGAGGGGGTGGCAAGCGTGCGTGAGCGCCGCGCCCCGACCCAGATCATCTACAACCTGCTGGAACAGCTGCTGGGCGAGCCGATTCTGCCCATCGCCGAGCAGGAGGGCGTGGGCGTGCTGGCCCGTGTGCCACACGCTTCGGGCCTGCTGGAAGGCTACATGGACATGAACACCACCTTCGAGCCGGGCGACCACCGCAACTGGCGCATGACCACCAACGAGAAGCGCAAGGCCTGGATGGAAGACGGGCTGAAAAAGGTCGAGCTGCTTGCGCCCTTCCTGAATGGCCGCCACATCTCGCAGCTGGCCCTGCAATTTGCGCTGCACAGCCCGGTGATGGCCTCGGTGATTCCCAACATCTACGACGAGGCGGGCCTGAAGCTGTACACCAGCCTGGACAGCGTTGCGCCGCTGACAGACAGCGAATACAGCCAGATTCAGTCTCTCTATGCAGACAACTTCGGGCTGACCACCAACCTGATCGGCGAGGTCGTGCGGTGAGCGCGCCGGAGAAGAACGGTGCGCCGGAGCCAGAAGGCGCGGCGGAACGGAGCATCTCGGTGAGTGCTCCTGCCCCGGCATCAGGCGCCGCTGATCCCGCCCAGGTGCCCGGCCAAACTCCAGAAACACAGACCCCCGAAACGCCCGCTGCCCCGCCCCGCCCGCAGCGCCCCAAGATGATGGTGGACCTCGACCCCAGCGGGCAGGTCACCCAGCGCGAACCGGACCGCGCCCAGCGGCAGTACCTGAACTACGCGTTCTACAAACTCGATAAGGAGTTCCGCCGTCTGCCGCGTGCAGAGCAGGCCGAGCTGAAGGCCGAGCTTCAGGCCGCCATCGAGGGCTGGACCGACGCGCCCGCCCCGAAGGGCCTGATTCAGCGCACCTACAGCACCGTGGGCACCCGCAGCGAATGCGACTTCATGCTGTGGCGCATCGCCTTTGACCTCGCCGATTTTCAGGAGGCGCAGGCGCGAATCAACCGTACCCGCATGGGCGGTTACCTGACGCAGCCGCACAACTACATTTCCATGCAGAAGCGCAGCCAGTACGTGAACCGCGTCGAGGGATCGGGCCACGGGCTGGAGCTGTTGCCGGGGCAGGGCAGTTACCTGTTCGTGTACCCGTTCGTCAAGACGCGGGCCTGGTACGACCTGTCGCCGCACTCGCGCCAGGGCATGATGGACGAGCACATCTACGCCAGCGGGCCGTTCAAGGGCATCCGGCTGAACACCAGCTACAGCTACGGCATCGACGACCAGGAATTCATCGTGGCCTTCGACTCCGAGTACCCGCAGGAATTCGTCGATCTGGTGGGCCGCCTGCGGTATACGGAGGCCAGCCTGTACACCCTGTCCGACACGCCGATGTTCAGCTGCATCAAGAAGGACGTGGCGGGCATCCTGGGGGATCTGAGCTGAGTGAGGACGCAGATGGTGTGTCGGCTCTCAAGCTACCGGCTCTCAAACTACCCTGTGAACAGGGGCGATTTGATCAAAAACCGGGACTTTCGGCAGCCAGACGGCGCTCTGGTCTGTCTTCTGCTTGTTTGAAGCAAAGTCACCTGAATTTTTGTGTTATGTCCTTCAGGATTCCGTTCCAGTAGGTCTTGTTGCTCGGGGGATATAAAATGTTCAATGCTTTGACATACGCTCCGGTGCCGACGCTTTTGCTGTAAAAAATGTTGCCCCGGAAATCTGTCCCGGAAATCACATACCAGTTTGCCCCGGAGGCCGAGTAGGTGACGGTGGACAGGATTTCTCTGCGCGCCTGTATATCTTCGGTGAGGGCCGTTCTGGCATCGAATCCGGCACTGGCAGCAGACAGCGACGCCTCCAGACCTTCGGCAAAACCGGTGTCGGCGTTGATCTGATGATAGGCGTAGAGAGCGGTGATCTTCTCCTGGTTTTTTGAGCGTTCGGTGCGAATGGACGTTCTTTTCCAGGCCGCTGGATAGATCACGCACAGCGCCTTCGCAGGACTGGCACAGACCTCCTGATAAGCCGCTGTGTTTGCTGTGGTATTCGCGGACGCCGTGGCGGCGAGGCCGACGATCAGAAGACTGATCCTCTTCACTGTTTCACGCCCTGGGCATCGATAAATTTCAGCGCCTTCTTGTCAAATTTAAATGTCGTGAGGGTCATTGGTTTTGATGCGAAGGTCGGATCGACAACAAACCTGATCGTCGTCTGATACCGGGGCAGAACGTAGAGAAAAGGGAGTTCGTCGGCTGTCGTCAGGGCCTGATCAGCCGTGCCTTTCACCCTGTTGTAATAGCCCAGCATAGATTTTTGAGACAGGAGCGGAAACGTCTTTGCCGTTACGTCAGTCCATTTGCCGTCCTGAAACGTCAGAAACCAGAGCGTCTGGTGACAGACAGGTCCACACTCAGTCTGACTGACCCCCAGCAGGTTCTGTCCGGCGGCGCTTTTCCAGAGGACCACGTGGGCGTCGCCTTCCCAGCTTCCAGACAACTCCAGGTAACCGTTTTTCACGTCCCTGAGGCTGATCAGCGAAAGCCGGTCCTGAGTGCTGCCGAGCGCCTTGAGATACTTTGTGGGAAGGAGAAGATAATAATCCAGCACCGTTTTTGGGGCAGCTACTGGAGTTGCAACAGCCGTACTACAGGCGAGCAGCAGACCTGCGAACATCAGGTGTAATCGGCGCTGGCTCATGTTCATGGTCTACCCCTGTTTGCTCAGAATGGCAATCCAGTGCATGGTGTGTCTGCTCACTTCGTCCCAGTTCCAGAGAAGATTGGCACCGACGGCCCCTTTGGTCTCGGCGTCGGCTGCTCCTGTTTTCTTGTTGGCCCCACGCCAGCCCCGGCCCTTTCCGGCGTCCAGGCGCGAGAGGCCGTACGGATCATCGACCATGAGGCCATTCTCGCTGACGCCCTGAATGCGCACGATGTGTCCGCCGATGCTCATGGTGGCGGCGTGGCCCTGCCCGAGTGCGGGCAACACGTGCGTCTCCCACCACTCTTTGCCGTATTGCCCGCTCTGTCCCTTCTTCACGTCGCCGCCCACGATCTGGTAGCGCACACCCATGGCGTGGGCCACCCCGCCCCAGCCGTCCATCGAGGTGCGTGCGGGCAGCCTGTTCTGGACTCGCAGGGCCTCCAGATAATCCTCGAACTGTGGAAAGTGCTTGGGTTCGGGGTTGGCGATGCCGAGCGTTTCCAGCGCCATCGCCAGCGAGGTCAGGTTGCACATCGAGTCGCCGATTGCGTGTCCGCCCTCCTGGCTGGCGTTGTTGCGCTGGTTGTGGTACGGCACCTTGCCTTGCAGCGTCAGGTACAGCCCGTGCCTCTGTTCGATGTCCTGGAGCTGCTCGATCATGTCGCGCGCCGTGGCGATTTCCTCTGGCGTCAGGACGCTTTTCGACATCAGCGTCTTGAGATCGGCTGGCGTTTCTGCCGCTGCTGCTGGCGCCGCTGCTGCCGGCGTCGCCGCTGCTGGCGTCGCTGCCTGGGCCGGGTGCCGCACCTCGAGAACCTGCACGGGTTTGCCCGCAGCGGCCTGGACGGGAAGATCGGGGTTGATGCCCATGCTGAGCATGAAACTGACCAGCTTGGCGACGTAATCTCTGTCGGTGGCGTACCCGGCGGTTTTCAGGGCCTCAAGCGCTTCGCGGCTGGTGGTCGCCTGAAAATACCCGTGCCTGGCGTAGCTGGGATTGCTGCTCGTCAGGGTGACGCGCGCACGAATGCCTTCCAGCACGCTGTCGTAGTTCCGGAACCCCGCCGTCACCTTCGAGGCCGTTCCCGCGCCGTCCTGTTCGTGGGTCACCACCTGGGTAGACGGCTCACCCCTGCGGGCCTTGATGCCGAACAGGTTGTTCTTGCCACTCGGGCTTTGTCCCCAGGCGCTCTCCAAGGCCCACTGAGCGGCCAGCACTTCGGGAAACGGTTCGCCCAGTGCCCGGGCCGCCGTCACGATCAACGCGAACACCCGGTGGCGCTCCTGTTTGGTGGCCACGCCAGCGGCATTGCGCCGGACGGTGAACGAGGCGTCCGGATATTGAGCGGACAGGACTTTGAACTCCTCTGGACCGGGAGCGCGGCCCGGGGCAGCCTGGACCGTCCCACTTGTCTGTTTGGACGCTGGTCTGGAGGCTGTTTTGAGGACTGTTTTGGAACCTGTGCCCGGATTCGGCTGCGCTGCGTCGGCAGGACGCGCCCTTGCCTGAGTTTTCGGGGCCTGTGCTTTCGGGGCCGGAGTTTTTGCGGCGGCAGGATGCTTGTGGGCCGTGTAGGAGCTGGCGTACCTGTGCTTGGGGTTCACGATCCTGCCGCTCAGGGTTCCGGCCTGGAAGGTGCCGCTGATCTGCACATGAACCAAGTCGCTTCTGGTGTTGACCGAGAAGCCGCCAGGACCGGTGGCGCGGCCCTCGACGCTGTATCGGTGCCCGCTGGGAGCGAGGTAGCTGCCAAGAATCTGGGTACCCACCCGCCGCAGCACCAGCGTGAACTCTCCGCCTTTTTTCAGGTGGCCGGTGTAGGTACCCGCCATCTGCATGGCCGGAGTGGCCGCAATCGCGGCCTGGGGAACGCCGAAAAGATCGTCGTAGAGGTGTCCCATAAAGCTGCCGATCTGCGAGGCGAGGCTCGGCTCTTCTGGTTTACCGGAAACCACAGCATGGTTCTGCTCGTTCAGAGTCATGACGTTCCTTAAGGCGCAGGGGAGACACAGGGGCAACCGTTGAGCGTTTCACCGACCAGTGTAGCAGCTGTGTCAGACCATGCTGATCGCCCCCGACGGGCATCGTCGGCAGGCGGCTGAGCGACAATCCTCTATGCTGGACACCATGCCTGCGTCCCAAGTGCCAACCCTGAACTCCGTGTGTGAGTCGATGGCCCACCAGCTGAGCGAGGTGCAGAACGGGCGGCTGGACCGGCTGACCGAACCGGACCTGCACAGCCTGGAAGGCACGCCCGTGGGGGAAGTGGTCAGCGCCTTCCGTCTCACTGCCTTCGAATCCGGGGTGCTGCTGCTGGCCGCCGCCATGGAACTTCAGACCGCCGTGATGCTCTCGGCCTGCGCCGAGGAACTCAACCTGACGGACCGCCCGATGACGGCCTTCCTGACCCCGTACGCGCTGCGGCGCTGGCTGCCACCCTGCCCTGCCGGAAGCGACCTCAGGGCCTTTCAACCCGCTGGCGTGCTGCTGCATTACGGGCTGATCCGGGTCGAGCCGTCGCCTCTGGGCGGTGGCGGCGAGGCCATGTCGGTGGTGAGGATCACTTCCGGTGCGCTGAGCTTTCTGCACGGTCACTGGCAGCTGTCCGGCGAAACCGAAGACCTTCTTCAGACCGCGCAGCCCCAGGGGCGTCTGGCCGAGGGCCAGGAGCGGGCGGCCACAGAACTCAGGGCCATGTTCGAACAGTGTCGCCAGCGCCAGGAATACCCGCCCATCGTCAATCTGTACGGCGAACATCTGGAAACCCTTCAGGAGGTCGCGCAGTCGCTGGGTGACCTCCCGTGCTGGACGCTGGACCTCGAGCAGGTACGCCAGCGGGTGCGCCAGGCGGGCACCTTTCAGCCGGTGTTGAGCGTGCTGCTGCGTGATCTGTGCCTGATCCAGGGCACGCTGCTGGTGCTGGGTGACGAGATTGAGCACACGGAAGAACCTGGCACAGACAGGCGGGACGACGTCGGTGAAGGGGTGCTGGGACCGCTCTGGAACACCTTGCAGCTTCCGGTGATCGTCATGTCGCGCGACCCTCTGCGCATCAAATCCCAGCGCGGGGTGTACACCCTCGCCGTCGAGAACCCCAGGCCCGAGGAACAGGTCGAGTGCTGGATCTCGGCGCTGGGGCTGCCCCGACTGCAAAGTTCGCAGGCCGTGGGCAGTCTCGAACAGCTGGTCACGCAGTTCACGCTCTCGGCCAGCCGGATTCAGGCCCTGGCCGACCTGCTGCGCCGCAAGCTGGAACTTCAGGGCGGGGCCAGGCCACAGGTGCCGCAGATCATGGACCTGCTCTGGCAGCTGTGCCGCGCCGAAGGGCGCAAGGCGTTTCAGGGCGTGGCCGAACACGTGCAGTCGCGGGCCAGCTGGGAGCAGCTGGTGCTGCCCGCTGCCGACCTGACCACGCTGCGGGAAATCGCCGCGCAGGTCCGGCTGCGCCACAAGGTCTACCGCACCTGGGGCTACGACCAGCCGGGCCGGGGCATGGGCATCACGGTGCTGTTCGGCGGCGTGAGCGGCGGCGGCAAGACCTTTGCCGCAGAGGTGCTGGCCAATGAACTGAACCTCGACCTGTTCCGGGTGGACCTCTCGAAAGTCACCAGCAAATACATCGGCGAGACCGAGAAAAATCTGAAACAGGTCTTCGACGCCGCCGACGAGGGCGGGGCCGTGCTGCTGTTCGACGAGGCCGACAGCGTGTTCGGCAAGCGCGGTGAGGTGCAGGGCGGCAACGACCGCTACGCCAACATGACCACCAACTATCTGCTTCAGCGCATGGAGGCGTACCGGGGGCTGGCCATCCTGACCACCAACTTCGAGGGCAACATCGACTCGGCCTTCATGCGGCGCATCCGTTTCACACTCAACTTCAGCAAGCCCGATTACGACGCCAGGGTCGAGCTGTGGAAACGGGTGTTCCCCGGAAACCTGCACCTCGGAACGCTCGACTACCCCCTGCTCGCCCGCTGGGACGCTTCGGGCGCGACCATCCGGTCCGTGGCCCTGAACGCCAGCTTTATCGCCGAAACGAGGGGGGAGGCGATCAGCACCGAGATCGTCAGGGAAGCAATCGAGCGCGAGGTGCGCCGCCAGGGCCGACTGCGGGTGTCGCTGAACGGCTAAGTGGGGATCACGGCTGAGACGACCAAGAACACACCGTAGCCTTCGACTCCGACTACCCGCAGGAATTCGTCGATCTGCTGAAGCGATTAAGCTACACCGAAGCCAGCTGTACACCCTGAGTGACGCGCCGATGTCCAGCTGCATGGAGAAGGACGCGGCGGGGATTTCGGGGGATTCAAGCTGACTCAAATATAAGGCCCGACACACTTTTAACAAAACCAAACAGTATATGCGTTGCGGTTTGGACCATATCCTCTCCCAGCGGTGTTCCAGACCATATCATACATTCAATTCCCAATTCATCATTTTCATAGAATGTATTATATAATAATCTGAATTCAGAAAAGAGAGACTAATTGTCCCAATTATATGTTTCATAAATTTTTTGTAGATTGTAGGAGTTCCGTGCCATTTAACTAGAGTGTAGAGTTAGTCTTGTCCTCTCTAATGTTTGCCGACCGAGGGAATATATGATACCAAATCAAGTATACGGAGTTAGTTTTTTGATATCGGCGGGCGTCATATTCACCATAGAAAAGATTGCGGTTGCTTGGCAAATCAACCAACTCCGCATTGCTGGGGTATCTTTTCCTAAAAATGAGATAGAAAATCAAGTGTTTAGCAACATATTTATCTATATCTTCTTCTTGCTTGGAATGCTGTTTTTGTTATCAGGTATTTTCAAGAAAAACCAGCAGTGACACTAAAGTGTCACTGCTGGTTTTATATATTATTGTAATCGATATCCAAGTGAACGCGCCGAGAAAGCGCTAAAATTCGACTGCTTACATTCTACACCAGCACTAAAACAGCTCGAATTTTGCAATGGATACTGATATTGAGTTCCGTATCCACCCTCTCCGGTCTGAAAAGTGTAAACAGATACTCTACTGTTGGCTCTTACATTAGCTGTAACTTGTGTCGAGAGAGAGGAACTGTAATTATACCCTATATCTAGTCTAATTGGCCCCTGATCAAAACCTCCGCTGACATTACTCGAATTAGTGTCAGTTGCAGTTGTTGTTAGTGTCTGTGTAAGTGAAGTATTATTAATAAGAGCTGTGTAATACTTCTGACTTGTATTTGATGCACCTCGATACGTCCATACTTGATTAATTTGACAAGTATTACCCCAGAGTTGGTCGCAAATACCTAAAGTATTTAAAGTAGGACCTCTGGATTTTTCCGTCTCCTGTTCAATCTTGAGTTCCATATTTTTCTGCGCATTATTTTTAATGATACCTTTATCCGTCAATATAATTGCGGGGCCATAAGCTTCTGGGTCACTAATAGCCTTTTCTATTTCCTCTTGTGATATGGGCGATCCTAATGCCAGCTGGTCCTCCTTGACGGTATCAATATTCGAAGTTGGCGAAGGCAAATTGGCAGCTTTGTCTCCACACGATGCAAGAAAAATGATGCCGCATATTCCCAAAATGACTCGATTTTTCATCTGAACTCCTCTAATTGCAAGATTGTCGCCTTTATAAAAAGCGATAGTTAATCTTTCCTCGGTCTAACTTATCAATTTGATACCTCCTAGTAGTAATCCTATTTCATTCTTACATAAAGTACATCTATCCAAAGTCACTTCGTACCATTACTTTAGTAACTCTCGCCTGTAACTTTAGTTCCGTCCATACCTCCGTTCCCGCGACGGGTGCGGCTCCAGCCACTGCCACAGCCCCCAGTAGTACAGCGCCGCCTCAGTACGGCTGTTCAGTCCCAGTTTCTCGAACACGCGGTTCAGGCCGTTCTTGACGGTGCCGACGCACAGGTTCTGCTCGTCGGCAATTCGCTTGTTGTTCATGCCAATTGCAGCGGCCTGCAACAGTTTTCGTTCTCCCAGCGTAAGCGGGCTGTCGTGGCGCGGCACCTGTCGGAAGGTCTCGCCCGCCTGGGCACAGGCCAGCGCCTTGGCGATGTCGGGTACGCTGTGTCCACCGACCAGCAGCGCACGCGGGCTAAAGTCCCACAGGTCTTCCCAGTATTCGGCGCAGGGATTGTCGGTCAGCAGCACCATCTGGCGGGCGGGGTGGGTCTGTAACAGGTGCATCGCGCTTCCCCACGGGCCGTCGATCACCAATCTCAGGTCGGCGGCCTTATCCATCACCCAGCCCAGCGGTTCGAGCGTGCCCATCAGTTCGGCAGCCAGCGCGGGGATGGCGCAGCACACGTGCAAGCCTTTTGGCATAATCACGGTCTCATCCTGAATGGGCGGCAGCATGGGTTCAGCTTACGCACGGCTCATGAACCCATCCGGCCTGATGCTCAGAAACGCTACGGCTGCGAAAAGCTCAGGCTGCCTTTGGCGACCAGCGGCAGCTGCACCTCGCGCCGCACGCCGTTTCGGTCCACGCTCAGGGTGACGGTCTGCCCGATCTGTCGCCGCCTGATCTCGAAGATGGCGTCGTCGGCGCTGCGGGTCCGCACCCCGTCCACACTCACGATGATGTCTCCGAAGCCCTTCACATTGTCGTTGGCGTCGCGCGTCAGGCCGCTCAGTCCAGCCTTCTGCGCCGGGCTGCCGCTCACCACGCTCCCGATCACGCCTCCGGGCGGGCTGGTGGCCCCGTCGTGGGTGGTGTCGAAATACAGCCCGATGGCCGGAACGTCGCGCTTTACCCCGGCCCTCAGCTCGCTGATCAGGCGCTCGCCGCTCATAACCGGCACCGCGTAGGAACTCAGGGTCTCGCCCTGGCCGTCCACCCGCACGTAGCTGACCACGCCCACGGCCTGCCCGGCGGTGTTGATGATCGGCCCGCCGCTGTCGCCCGGAGCCAGCGGGGCGCTCATTTCCAGGGTGTCCTGCGGGAAGGTCGAGTTGCCCGCCGCCGCGTTCAGGGCCAGCAGTTTGCCCCGGCGCGGTTGCAGGAAGTCACCGCGCGAGTTGCCCACCGCCAGCACGTTTTCGCCCACCCGTGGAGAACTGGCCGCCAGCGGCAGAAACGGCACCGTGCCGCGCGTCTGGATCTGGAGCAGGGCCACGTCGGCAGCGTTGTCGAAGCCCACCACGCGGGCGTTGAACACCTGATCGCTGACCGTGCGCACCCGGATGACCCTGGCCCCGTCCACCACGTGGTACGCCGTGAGCAGCAGGCCGCTGCCGCTGATGAAAAAGCCGCTGCCCAGCCCGCCCGAGCCGTCGGTGCCGAGCTGCTCGATCTGCACGCTGGCGGGCCGCACGCTGTTGAAGAGCCGCCGCGCCTGTGGGGTCAGGGCGCTGGGCACCGGAACGCTGGGTTCGCCCGCCGCCGTGCTGCCCGGCCCGCCCGGAAGGGTGCGGGTGCTGTGAGGGTTGGCCGCCTGGGGCGGAAACACCGCCGGCCCGCCCCACTGCGGTGAGAGGTACGCCGCCAGCGCCGCCAGCAGCAACACGGCAGGCCACGGAGAGAAGCGGGCGCGGTTCATTCTGGCTGCACTCTAGCGGGGGCCAGGGCGGGGGAGGGTGTCTTTGTGAACAGAGCTGTGCAGCCGGGGGCCGGTGTTTTGAGAATCAGGAGCCGGGCTATTTCTGAATGCTTTTCCAAACCGGCGCTTATACTCATGGCATGGGATTCCTTGATCAGCTTCGCGGCGGCCTGAAGAACCTGAGTACCGACGTTTCAACCCAGGTCTCGAAATTCAAGAGCAACGATTTCGCCGAGGCCAGCATGGCGATGTGCGCCCTGATCGCCGCCGCCGACGGCACAATCAGCAGCGAGGAGAAGGGCAAGATGGCCGGATTCATTTCCAGCAACGATGCCCTGAAGGTGTTTCCGGCTGCCGACCTCAAGGTGAGGTTCGACAAGTACGCCGACAAGCTGAGCGCCGACTTCGACTTCGGGCGCATCGAGGCCCAGCAGGCCATCGGCAAGCTGCGCAGCAAGCCCGATCAGGCGCGCGCGGTGATCCAGCTCGGCATGATCATCGGCGGGGCCGACGGCAACTTCGACGAGTCGGAGCGGGCAGCGGTGCGGGCGGTGGCCCTGGCCGTGAGCCTGGACCCCAACGAATTCGGGGTGTAGAAGGCGCGTGGTTCGTGGCGTGTAGCTTGTAGGCAAGGCCAGGAACCTCAGATCAGGCGAATGTTCTGGGCCTCCCCCACGTGCTACAGGCCACGGGCTACAAGCCCCCTCAGACCAGCGCGATGCCCAGGATGTACCCGACCCGGATGCGTTCCTCTTCGGGGTCGTTCACGCCCTCGGCCAGCAGGTAGGGCGTGCTGCCCTCCTTGTAGATTTCTTTGGGAACGAACAGCCGCTGCCGGGTCTTGCCGGGGCGGCTCTCGCCGTACCAGCCGTGGTAGGTCTCGGTCTGGTACATCAGCCGCACCTGCCGCCCATCAATGATGGCCTGCTCCAGCAGCGCCCGCTTGCGCCGGGTGTCTTCGGGAAAGTCGTAGTCGGGCGCGGCGTTGACCCCGGCCTGTTTTCCCGCTGTGAGCGCGCCGCCCGGGGTCAGGCCGAGTGCCTTCAGTTCACGTTCCAGCGCCGACTGCTGCCCGGCCCTGACCAGCAGCAGACCGGGGGCGATCAGGCCGTCCAGCAGCCCCGAGAGGGCCGGATGTTCCAGCAGGGCGGCGGCCTGCGGGTGTTGCAGCAACGTGGCGTGACCCAGCGCCGGAGCAGGCTCGGTGCCGCTCCAGCGGGCCAGTTGCAGCCGCAGCAGGGGCGGCAGCGTGCCCTGCACCCGCGCCTCCAGTTCGCGCACTGCGCCCGCGCTCAGCGGCTGGCCCGCGCGCAGCCGGTAGCCGCCCGGCACCGCCTGGGCATGCTGCGAGAGCAGATTGCGGCCCAGAAAATCCAGCTCGCCGTCGATACTCAGCAGGCTGTCTGCGGAAATTTTGAGCGACTTGCGGGGCGGGCCGTCGTACTTCAGCACCGGCAGCCCTGCGGGCAGCTTCTGGCCCGCGCCCGGCAGCAGCAGCGTGTGGCCAATCGCCGTGCCACCGGATTTCTGCCGGTACAGGTCACGGGCTGCCACGTCCGGAAACTCCAGCAGCGTCACCCCGCTGTGAAGCACCAGCCGCTCGCGCCGCGCCGCCCAGCCGGAAAGCGTGGAGCGCACCCCGGGCGGCAGCGGGGCCGCCGAGTACTTCTCCAGGCCGAAAAGCAGGCTTTTCAGCTCCAGGCCGTCTTCCAGCGCGGTGTACACGCTCTCGCGGCTCAGGCGGTAGCTGGCCGAATGGTCGTCGAAACGCAGCGCCTCGGCGGCGGCCAGCAGTTCCATACCCTCGGCGCTCAGCTGGGCCGGGTACACCACCAGCTCGAAATTGGGCTGCACCACCCAGGCCGGGCCGGAAGGCGGCGTGGCGGACGCGCCCAGCAGGGCCGAGGTCACCACCTGCCCCTCTCCCTCGCCGCTCAGGGCCACCAGCCCCAGCTGCCGCAACGGGCCGCTGAGCGCCTCGGCCAGCCACACCCGCCACTGCACGCCCTGTCCGCGCCAGGAAGGTAGCCGCAGGATGTCGGGAGTACACGCCTCCAGCGCCGCACTCAGGCCCGCCAGGGTGGTGGGCGGCAGCTGGCCCAGCAGCGCGATGAGCGAGGAGCGCAGCGGCCCGAGGTGAGCCACCATCTGCCCGGCGCTCTCGTGGTCGCTGCCCAGGCCCACGTACAGCCTGCCCAGCCCGGTCAGCAGGTCCTGCGGGTCGCTCCTGACCAGCCGCCCCGAGGCCGGGCTGGGCCGCAACACTTCGCCCCGAACTGTATCAACGTGTTCTTCGAGCAGGTTGCCGCCCTGGCAGACCTCAAGCCAGAATTCGGCGTCGGGCAGAGCAGGCAGCCGCTTTTGCAGGCGTTTGAAGGCGTTGCGGTTGTACCCACCCCCCTTGGTCAGGGCCAGCCCGCCCTCGCGCTTCAGGGCGCGCAGCACCTCCAGCATCTTCAGCAGCACCAGCTGCGGCGCGGGGGGCTGCGTGACAGAACCTCCAGGCACGGGCGGCAGGCTCAGGCGCAGCGGGGGGCGCTCGCCGGGTTCGGGAAGGCGCGACAGCAGGCGTTCGTCGGCGCTCAGCAGTGGGCTGCCGACCTCCAGGTTGCGCCCGTAGCCGTCCATGAAAGGGTTGGGCAGCGTCATGGGAATGAGCAGCCCGTCGGCCATCAACGGCCAGAGCAGCTCCGCGCCCTCGAAACTGGCGGGGCGGTAGTGGCGGTACAGCTCGACCTGGGCAGCTTTGCCCGCCGGTTTCAGCCCGTGCGCCCGCGCCGAGGCGATCAGCGCCCAGCCGTCGATCCCGTGCGGTGAGCGCCTCACCTCGTCCAGCAGGAAGCGTTCGATGGGCGTCAGGCCCGACACCAGGGCGTCGAGCTTGCGGCTGTCGCCCAGCGCCTTCTCGATGGCCTGACGCGCCTTCTGCATCTGGCGGGCGTCGTCGCCGGGGGCGTAGCGGGCCGCCATGCGGATCAATTGCGGGGCGGCCATGCGCTCCAGCATCGCTTCGACGCGCAGGCCGGTCTGCACCTGGCTGTACTGCGGAAGCTCAGGCCTGGGGGCAGAGGCGTTCACTGGCCGGGTCACGCCCCCTTTCCTGCCAGCTTGTTGCCGACCAGCTTGGGCGTGTGGCCCACCTTGAGCAGCGCCGCTTGCAGCCGCTCCAGGCTGGCGGGCAGCACCAGGGCAAAGTGGTCGCCCAGGCGCATGGCGATGTGCGGCGAGAGCCGGGGATCGGCCAGCAGCGCGTCCAGGTCGGCCTTTTCCTGCACCTCCAGCAGCCCCAGCGGGCGGTGGGCGGTCAGGCTGGCGACCCCGAAGCTGGGCTGCATGGTGTCAGGAACGGATTTGGGTTTGCGTCCGCGCTTGGCGGGCGGGCTGGAAGCGGCAGGCTCCGCCTCTGGTTTGACCTTCGGTGGGCGGCCCACCCTTTTAGGCTGAACGTTCTCGGGTCGGGGCCGCTCAGCGCTGCTCGCCGCCCCGTCAGTCTGTGCCCGCTTCCGGCGCTTCAGCTCCTCGATCATGGCAATCGCTTCCTGAACCGACCTGGCCTGCTCGATTTCCGGGGGCAGGGTCATGGGGAAGTCTTTTTTGCCCGTCACGCCTGCACCTTCCGGCGCTCGGGGTGACTCTGGCCGCTGGCCTCTTCGGGCAGAGCATCCGCCTCGACCAGCTCGGTGCCGTCCTGAATGCGGTAGGCGTAGCCCTGCTCGGCCAGGAACAGCTGGCGGTGGTGGGCGTGGTCTTCCTCGGTGGTCTCGCGGCTGACCACGCTGTAAAACGTGGCCCCGCCGCCGTCCGCCTTTGGCCGCAGCAGACGCCCCAGCCGCTGCGCCTCCTCCTGGCGCGACCCGAAGGCCCCCGACACCTGAATCAGAATCTCGGCGTCGGGCAGGTCGAGGGCGAAGTTGCCGACCTTGGACATCACGATCAGCGGGAGGCGGCGCTCCCTGAACGCCTGGAACAGCCGCTCACGCTCGGCCTGGGGCGTCTTGCCGGTGATCAGCGGCGCTTCCTGGTCGGCAGCGATCAGGGCCAGCTGGTCGAGGTACTGCCCGATCACCAGTGCGGGCGAGTCCGGGTGCTGCCGCAGCAGGGCACTTACCACCGCCCGTTTGCCGGGGTTCTCGGCCCCGATGCGGTGCTTCTCGCGGTCAGGAGCGGCGGCGTAACTGACGCGCTCGTCCTGTGGCAGGGGAAGGCGCACCTCGACGCACTCGGCCTGCGCGATGAAGCCCTCCTGCTCCAGCGTCTTCCAGGGGCGGTCATAGCGTTTGGGGCCGATGAGGGCGAACACGTCGCTCTCGCGCCCGTCTTCACGCACCAGGGTGGCGGTCAGGCCCAGGCGGCGGCGGGCCTGCACCTCGGCGGTGATCCTGAACACCGGGGCGGGCAGCAGATGCACCTCGTCGTACACGATCAGGCCCCACTCGGCGGCCCCGATCAGGCCCATGTGGGGGTAAGCACCCTCCTCGCCGCGTTCGCTGCCGCGCTTTCGGTGCGTCAGCATCTGGTAGGTGCAGATGGTGACGGGCGTAAGGGGTCTGCCCTTGTCGTACTCACTCACCTCTTCGGGGTTGAGGGTGGTCTTGGCGAGCAGTTCGCGCCCCCACTGGGCCACGCTGGTACGGTTGGTGGTCAGGATCAGCGTGCGCTGCCCGACCAGGCTCATGGCGACCATACCCACCACGGTCTTGCCGCTGCCGGGGGCCAGCACCACCACACCGCTGCCGCCCTGAGCGCTGCCGCCCCGGTAGAAGGCGTCTGCGGCCTGCTGCTGATACTCGCGCACCACGAGGCCCGGCGAGAGGGTGAAGGCGTATTCCAGCCCGTCGCTGTATCCGGCCTGATCGTCGAGCGGCCAGCCCGCGTCCAGCAGCGCGGTCTTGATCACGCCTCTGTTGAGCAGCGGAACGGCGAACACCGCCTCGCCCATGCGGTCCCCCAGCAGCGGGGCCACCGCCTTGTTGCGGCTCAGCTCGGTCAGCAGCGGCGCGTCCGAGGCGTCTGCGGCCAGCAGCAAACCCTTGTCGTGGGCCAGCAGCTTCAGGCGGCCCCAGCGCCCGCTCAGCTCGCGGATGTCGTGCAGCACGTTCTGCGGCACCGGGAACTTGGCGTGCCGTTCCAGCGCGTCCACCATCTGCTGCGCCGTGACGCCAGCGGCGGTGGCGTTCCACAGAGACAGCGGCGTGACGCGGTAGGTGTGCAGGTGCTCCGGGCTGCTGACCAGCTCGGCAAACGGGGCCAGCTCACGGCGGGCCGCCTCGGCACGCGGGTTGAAGGCCTCCAGAAAGACAGACCGATCCGCCTGCACGATCAGCGGATTGGCGGGATCAAAGGTCATAAAGAAAAGTATAGCGGGCCGTCAAAACGGCTGCGGAAGTGCTGAATACAGTAGACCGGAGCGTTCAGGGCGACAGGCCCCTCGTTCACGGCTGCCTGTCGGACGGTTGCGGTTCCGGCGGCTGAACATCTGAAGGCTGACCAGTGGGCGTCCAGCCGAAGACTGCCACGTTCGGGTAGCCCAGGCCGCGCAGCAGAGCCAGCTGCTCGCCCAGCGGCGCGCTGCCCGCCCCCACCCGGATGCCGGGCCAGAGGGTTTCGCCGGGGGCAAACTGGAAGGGCGTCAGGCGGTACAGGGCGGACAGCGGGTAGTACAGCATGGGCATGGCGGCCTGAAGCCCGGTCCAGCGCCGCCAGTCTTGCAGCGGGTCCGCCGCGCCGTACACGGCGGCACTGACCAGCCC
>JANXWI010000069.1 GCA_025351205.1 Deinococcus sp. | reverse complement strand
CTTCCCACCTTCGTCGAGAAGTCGCTGCGGCAGGCGTACGGCGAAGAATGGGTGCAGCGCGTCACGGGGCGCTTCTCCGGCGTGCCGATTGACGGGCTGGGCAAACCGCTCTGGGACATGCAGCTTCTGGTCAAGGCGATGGCCGAATTCTGGAATGAAGCGTTCAGCGAGAAGCTGAAGCAGACGGACCGCAACAACGTCTTCGAGCTGCGCGACTGGCGCAACAAGCTGGCCCATGACGAACCGTTTACCTACGACGACACCTACCGGGCGCTCGACACCATGCACCGGGTCGCCGCCCGTATCGGCCTGCCAGTGGCGGCGCAGCTCCAGAAAGACCGCGACGAGACCATGCGCATCAAGCTGCGCGAGCAGGAACGCACGGTCACTCGCAACCTGACGCCCGTGGAAGGCAAGGTGCCCGAGGGGCTGAAGCCCTGGCGAGACGTGATTCTGCCGCACCCCGATGTGCGCGACGGCAAGTTTCAAGCCGCCGAATTCGCCGCCGACCTGGCTCAGGTTCACCGGGGCGAAGCGGGCGCAGAGTACGGTGAGCCGAAAGCGTTTTTCGGGCGCACCTTCATCACGGCGGGCCTGCGCGACCTGCTCAGCAATGCCCTGCGGCGGCTGGACAAGGGCGAGGGCGACCCTGTCATCGAACTCCAGACCAACTTCGGCGGCGGCAAGACCCACAGCATGCTGGCGCTTTACCACCTGTTCGGCGAGGTGCCCAGCGGCGACCTGCCAGGGCTGGAAGAGGTGCATGCCCTGGCCGGGGTGGCGGGCGCGCCAGACGGCGTGAACCGGGCGGTGTTGGTCGGCACGGCGCTGGGGTTGGAACGCCGGATGCAGAAGGACGGCACCGTCACCAACACCCTCTGGGGCGAAATGGCCTATCAGCTTGCCGGGGCGCAGGGCTACGCGCTGGTGGCCCAGTACGACGAGGGGCGCAGCTTCCCGCCCTCTGACGTGTTGGTGCGGCTGCTGACGCTGGCAAGCCCATGCCTGATTCTGATCGACGAGTGGGTGACCCTGCTGCGGGTGATCTACAGCAACCAGGATCGGCCCGCCGGATCGTACGAAGACAACATCAGCTTTGCCCAGGCGTTGACCGAGGCGGTTAAGAGCGTACCGCGCGCCCTGCTGGTGGGCAGCCTGCCTCAGAGCACTGCCGAGGTGGCGGGTGAAGGCGGTGCGGCGGCCCTCGCAGCCCTCAAGGAGACCTTCAAGCGGGTGCAGAGTACCTGGACGCCTGCCAGCTCGGAGGAGTCCTTTGAGATCGTGCGCAGGCGTCTGTTTACCCTGCCAGACGCCGATGGTTACCGGCAGATCGACGCGGTGGTGCTGGCCTTCAGCAAGCACTATCAGGACAACCGCCAGGACTTCCCCTTGGCGGCGGCGGAACCGGACTTCGCGCGGCGGCTCAAGGCCAGCTACCCGATCCACCCCGCGCTGTTTGACGCGCTGTTCAATACCTGGAGCACCGTGGAGCGTTTCCAGCGCACGCGTGGGGTGCTGCGCTTCATGGCGCTGGTCATCCACCGGCTCTGGCAGCAGAAAGACCACTCCCTGATGATCCTGCCGGGCAACGTGCCGCTCGACGACGCCCGTATCCAGGCCGAGCTGCGCAACTACCTGGGCGAGAACTGGGAAGCCATCATGAATCAGGAGGTGGACGGTCCGGCCAGCCTGCCCGCCCGTATCGAGGCCGAGGACGTCAGGTTGGATCAGGTGGCTGCCGCCCGGCGCGTCACGCGCAGCATTTTCATGTGCACGGCCCCCAAGGGCGGCGGTGCCCACCCTGGCGTCAACGTTCAGAGCATCTATCTGAACAGCATGCAGCCGGGTGAGAAGATCGGCCCTTTCAGCGACGCCTTGCGGCGGGTGTCGTCCCAGGCGGTTTACCTGTACTCCGACAACAACGACTACTGGTTCGGGGTGCAGCCGACCCTCAACCGACGGGCCGCCGACGAGGCGCAGCGCCTGGATGAAGCGGACGTGGAGCGCGAGATCGAGCGGCGGCTGACAGTCGCCAGCAAGGGGCGCGGTGTCTTCGCGGGCGTACACGTCACCGACCAACCAGGCGAGGTGCCCGATGAACCCAGAGGTCCGGCAGTGCGTCTGGTGGTGTTGCCGCCGAAGTATGCCCACAGCAGGGGCAGCCAGGAGAGTGCGGCAGTCACGCGCGCCCGTGAACTCGTCACGCGCAAGGGGTCGGGTGACCGGCTGGCCCGCAACAACCTGGTACTTCTGGTCCCTGACCGCGCAAAGTTAGATGATCTGCGAGGACGGGTTCGTCAGTTCCTGGCCTGGAAGAAGATTGCGGATGGGGCGGAAGAGGCCAACCTGACCCCCAGCAACCGCCGCCAGGCCACGAGCCGCATGACCGAGGCCAGCAAGGGCACAGACGCCCAGGTGACTGAGGCGTACAGCTTCCTGCTGACCCCGCAGGGCAGCAGCGACGGCACCCCCGGCATCACCTTCGAGGAACAGCGCCTGGCGAGTGACGGTGACCTGGCCGGGCGGGTGGCCCGCAAGCTGCTTGGCAGCGGCCAACTGATCGAAAGTTACGGCGCATTGCCGCTGAAGCTGAAACTCGATGGCGTTCTCTGGAACAGCCGCGACCACCTCACTGTGCGGCAATTGCTGGAATATTATGCCCAGCACCTTTACCTGGAGCGTCTGGAGGGCGAAGCGGTGCTCCTGAAGGCCATCAGCGACGGCGTGGCCGCGAAGGAGCCTTACTTCGGGTATGCCGACGGCTTCCACAACGGGCGTTACGTCAACTTGCGCTGGGGGGAGAGCGTGATGGTGCAGGCGAATGCTGAAGCTCTCGTGGTCCGGGCAGACGTGGCTCAGGCTCAGATCGAGGCCGAGCAGCCATTACCCATTGCACCGCTACCTTCACCTGGCCCTGGACCCACCCCTCCCCTCCCGCTAATCATTGATCCGCCGCCACTGCTGCCCCCCACTCCACAGCTACGCTCGGCATTTATCGAAGGGACGATCTCGACGGACCGCATGGTCAAGCGATTTGGGGACATTTACAGCGAAATCATCCAGAACCTGCTCGACGCCCAGGGCGAAGTCGAGGTGGAGTTGGTCATTCGGGCAAAGATGCCGGAAAGTCTGGACATCGGCCAGCAACGCACCCTGCTTGAAAATGGCCGCAGCCTCGGCCTGAAGGTCAGGCTGGAGTAGAAGCGTCTCGGAGAGCGTTGGCGCTCTTTGGCTACAGATGGCACGTTTTGATCCCCTGTTCAGGGTGACCTGTCGGATTTCGTCAGGCAGCTTCTACCACGCCAGTAAACATGACGTTCTCACTCGCAACCTGACCTGATTACGGTTGTCTCAGCGACTCAGGCCGCATGGAGGCAAAACAAGGCCGTCCGTGTCATTTCTGAGGACGCATGCTTTGGCACCTTTGTGTCAATCCCAACAAGGGTTTCCAGCAATCGGCTATTCGAGTGCTGAACAGCAACCGCGCTGAGCAGCACTCGTAAAAATGCGGTCAGCGCGGTCTTCTGGCGAAGTGTCTAAGATTCGCACCTCCAGTCTACACTTGGCCTTTCTCGCAGGTCTGTTGTCACGCACGCCCTCGGCGACCTCAGTTGCTGACCTGTGCCAGGTCAGCAACAGCACGGTTGCTGCTGCGATGACCCGTCAACTCTTCGTCCGCCATGACTACGTCATGGAACGGGCCTCGTCTGCGTCACCTTCTGTCTACCTGGCGTTCGATTACACCCAGTCGTTTCATGCAGGTGCGGAGATGCAAGGACTGTCGTACAGTTATTCGAGTTCGCATCAAGCACCGAAGCTCGGATTGAGATATGCCAGCGTGGCCCTGGTCCACCCGCGCGAACTGCCTGTTCCGATCCATCTGACGTACACGGTGAGTCAAGAGCTGGAGAATGAACACTATCCATATTTGACACCTTCCGAGCAATTGATTCAAACGATCGCTGCAACGAAGTCTCTGGGACTTCAATTCAAAGGGACGCTGGCAGATGCTGAATTTGGGAACAAGAATGTTGTGGGTCACTGCGTGACTCACAATGACTCGTTGTTGGTTCGGATGAAACGGAATACCAGGATTGAATACCGTGGCGAAACGATGACCCTCACATCGCTGCTCTCACACGCATTGAGGGCCGATTGTCATCATTATGCGAAGTTCAACTGGCGGGTCAAACGGATCGCCGTCCTCTACGATAGTCATGCGGTCGATGTCCTCGTCATCTGGCGCAATGTCAAAGGAGTATGGACGGCCTTCTTTCTGTTAAGCACCTTCCCGCAAGAAACGACTCTGGGAGAATTGGTTCAGGCCTGGAAGGCCCGGTGGGGCATTGAAGTCATCCACAGATTCTTGAAGCAGAATCTGTCCTTCGGTGATTGCCGATATCGGGACATCAGAGCACATCAGAATTGGGCTGATCTTGCTGTGGATGCCTTCCATTTAGTTCTTCGGGTACGCAAACAGTGCCCTGGATCATCATGGAAGGCTGCACAGCTTCAAGCCGCTCAACAGTGCCTCGATCGCGTCAGGACCGCTATTCTTGACGATCTGTTAGGATTGGAGGTCGCCTGACACGCCCTTTCACTTCGTCTTGGAAACTCTTGAGGAAGGTGACGAAGACGAAATGTTGCGTTCTGGAGGGACAAAAGGCAGGGCGAACCACTCCGGATTCGCCCACATATTTGAACCGCAACCTTCACCCCACCAGCGTCAGAAGGCCGTGTCCAGCGCCGCCAGGGCCGCGTCTGCGTCGGTGATGCCCGCCTGAGCCATGTCGGGCCGCCCGCCGCCCTTGCCGCCGCCCGCCGCCGCCAGTTTGCCGATCAGCTGGCCCGCGTGCGCGCCGCGCGTCACGGCGTCCTTGCTTGCCTTCACGACCAGCCCCTTATCAGTGGCGATGACCACCAGATCGGCTTTGCTGCTTTCCAGCAGACTGTCGGCGGCC
>JANXWI010000057.1 GCA_025351205.1 Deinococcus sp. | reverse complement strand
TGCTGGATGCGCAACAGCTCCAGAAACAAGCGCACGGCTAACGCGCTGGCACTCAGGACCGATCTGCTCGTTCGCCACCTGCACTCATGTCCCAGACATGGAGCAACTCTCATCAGCCAGGTCAGGTCCCGGACTTTCTGGTGTCAGGCCAAGCTGCATGTCTGGGCCGCCATTGCCCGTGCAGATGTTGCCCGAACTGCTGCCGCCCGCACTCTGCTTGTAGAAGATGCCGCCCTTGGTATTGCTGCTCAAAGTGTTGTCGGAAGATTCGGGTGTGGCCTTCCCTGTGATGATCAGCCCATACAGAGCATTCCCCTTAATGGTGTTGCCAGAAATAGTGCCCGCAGCATTCTCGGCGAAGACGATGCCGCTCTGCCTGCTGCCGCTGACGGTGTTGCCGCTCAGGGTCGGATGGGCCGTGCCCCAGGCGGAGATGCCCGGACGGCCACTGAGCCGGATGGTGTTGCCTGAGGCTGTCCCGCCCGCCTGATCTGAAAACGACAGGCCGTTCTCGCCGTTGCGCTCAACGGTGTTGCCGATCAGTTCCGGTTCGGCGTCCTGCGTGACCGCGACGCCAGCGCGGGCGTTGTCGGAGATCACGTTGTCCTGCGCCGTTCCGGCTGCGCCTCCGAAGTAGGTGATACCGCTCTGGCGGTTGTACCGGACCGTGTTGCCGCTGATCAACGGTGCGGCCTGATCCTGCACGCCGATGCCCTGGAAGCCGTTGCGCTCGATGGTGTTTTTCTCAACGCTGGGGGCCGCCTGCTCGAAGATGCTCAGGCCGCGCTGCCCGTTGCGGACGATCTGGTTGTCCTGAATCAGCGGCGTGGCGGTGCCCCGGATGTGCAGCCCGTGTGCGCCGTTGCCCTCGATGGTGTTCTGGCTGAGGGTGCCGCTGGACTGGTCCATGAACAGGCCGCCGCCATCGGTGTTGCGGCTGAGGCTGGACCCCGAGACGGTGGCCATAGAGGTGTCGCTGACGTACAGCCCATAGGCGTTGTCGGTCAGCTGGCTGCCCGTGATCTCTGCTACAGCCCCCTCCGAGAGCCACAGACCGCTGCCGTACGCCTTCTGCGCCTCGTCGCGCACCGCGCCGCTCAGCCGCACGTCGGATAAGGTCAGGTGGCCGCCTGAGACCAGCAACGTCCGCGCCGGAGCCTGCCCACGGTGGCTGACGGTCAGACCGCTCAGGGTGAAGTCTGCGCCCTTCAGGATCAGGGTGTCTTCGGCGGCGCCACTCAGCAAAATGGTCTGGTCAAGGCCTGCTCCGGTGACGGTGGCCGAGCTGCTCAGCGTCAGCGGTTCGTTCAATACGTACACGCCCGCCGGAACGCTGACCTCGCCACCCGTGCGGAGTCCGGCCTCCAGTGCCTGGGTTTCGACGTCGGTGCGAACGGTCAGCAGATGCGCCGTGCCGACCCAGCCCGCCAGCTCCATGCCGGTAACCCGCACCCAGCCCTCCCGCCGCTCGACCACCGACAGCAGAGTGCCCGCAGACAGTTTTTGCAGCGTGGTTCCGTCGGGCTGATCGAGCAGCACCAATTCCTGGGTGCCAACCACCCGTTCGAGGACAGGTTCCACGGGAGCAGGAGGAGGTGGGGGCGGTTGGGGGACTGGATCAGGCGTCACTAGCGCGGGCGTGGTGGCCTGAATGATGGGCGGTTCAGCGGGGCTTGCCGCTGCCTGTGAAGCTGGAGCTGATCCCCCCGACAGAGAGGTCCAGGCGAGCGTCAGGCCCAGCAGCAGGGCGACCCCGAGCGAGACGGGCAGCAGCCAGGGCCGTCTGGTGGGCGGCTGTGCTGGGGGTTGGGCAGGAGGTTGGACGGGTGGCACCGGAAGCGGCACTGGCTGGACAGGGGGTTCAGCCATGACTTCGGCAGGCAACGTCACGTCTGCCCGCTGCTTCGGTTGCAGGGCTTCCAGCACTTCCCCAGCGCTCACCGCCCGCTCGGAGGGATTGAGCTTCAGTGCCCGGTCCAGGGCGTCCCGCAACGAGGCAGGCGTGTCCTGTGGGAAAAGCGGCAGCGGCACCCCCACCGCCCTGGCACTGGCGGGAGGCACGCTGCGCCCGGTCAGTGCCTCGACCAGCACGGCGGCCAGCGAGTACACGTCGCTGGGTGGCCCGGCGCTGGTGTCCTGGGCCAGCTGTTCCGGCGCGGCGTAGCGGGCGTCTGGTGTGAAGCGCAGGTGCACCTCGGCCAGCGCCGCCGTTCCCAGGCTGAATCGGGCGAGCACGGGCGGGCCGCCGGGGGCCTTCCAGATTCGTTCCGGCGAGAGGCGGCGGTGCGGCACCGAGCCTGCATGCGCCGCC
>JANXWI010000529.1 GCA_025351205.1 Deinococcus sp. | reverse complement strand
CGGAAGCAGGCTGTCCGGCGGACAACACGGTGATCACCAGCGCTTACGCGGTGTTGACCCGCGCCAAACTGCCGACGAACGGACAGTTGTACCGAAAACTGCCGACCAGCCTGAAACGGTTGCGCGCGGCCGTCTATACCTTCAAGGAAGGATTCTGGAACGCCAGCCGCAAGCGCTGGACCAACAACGTCGATGATTTCCAGTTCTTCGTCCGCCTGAAATTTCGTGACACTGAAGATTTTGCCGGGGAGGTCGACATCGAGGCGGACGCCCCGATCGTCGTGGAGTTCAGCTCGCAGTTTGCGGAACAGATCCGGCGGGGATATATCCGGACGGTCGACGAGAAGCTCCTCGGCCAGTTGAAACAGCCGACCGTCCGTGCGCTGTACCACTTCCTCGACTCGTACGCGGTCAATCCAGAAACGGGTCAACGGGTGCTCTCGCTGACCTTCAGGCTCAACGACCTATACGCCAGCCTGGGCCTGGTCGGCCGGTCAGACAGCAACGTTGACCGTCTTCGGCGCATGTACCGTGCCCTGATCGAGAAGGGCTATCTGGCTGACGTCGTTCATGAAGGGGCAGGAGAGAGTGCGGTGGTGATCTTCGTGTTCGGGTCGAACGCGAGGGAAGCGGATCCTGCCCTGGTCAGCGCACTCACTGCGGAGGGACTGGTGATCGGAGTGGCCCGCACATTGGCCCTGAACTACCCTGACCGCGTGCTGGGCGGAATCGCTTACGCACGCTGGTACCACGCGGAAATCAAGGTGGTCAGGAACAAAGCAGCGCTCATCTACGACGTCATCACGAACCCTGAAAAGTACGAGCGCGAAGCCAGAACGGTCCTGGACCCGGTGACGCCCCCGCCGCCAATCCCCGTTCGTGACCCGGAGGTCGAGCTTCAGGACGCTGAGCAGGAACTCCAGCGTGACCGTGAGGCCTGGTTCAACCTGCCCCACGCGGAGCAGGCGGAGCAGCTTCAGCGTAAGGTCACGCTGTTCGGCACCAAGCTGACTCCGGCGCAGGCTGAGGCGCTCGTGCTGGCCGGAGTCGACACCTTTGAACTGCAGCGGTCCGTGATTCTCGCCGCTGCCCGGCATCAGCAGCGCCAGGACGTGGTGGACGCGGCCCTTCAGCAACTGGAGCGCTCAACAGCGCAGTGACTGGGCGCCGCTGCTCAACGACACGGCGCCTCACTCCGGACACGAGCGAACCTCGCTGGCGATGGACTGAATGCTTTACCTGCACATCAGATGGTCAGGGTTAAGTTCGACGGACGTGACGGATACGTCTGGAGCCAGGGTACGCTCACAGGGTTACCGTCACCGGCGCGTTTACTGGCAGGTACCGGTGGTCGAGAAACGCTGCGTTCACGGAGATCAACCCACCATCTATGACCTGACCGAAACCTTCATGAACGTGACCGAAAACGTGCAGCTTCGGGTGCAGGCGGGTGTCCAGGGCCGCCCGGAGTTTCGGGCAGCCCACCTCCTGACCGTACGGAAGCACCTTGTCGAGCACCCGGTACGCCGGGCCATGCGTGATCAGCACGTCTGTGTCGTCCGGGATGATGTCCCAGGAATCGCCGATGGTCGCCGGGCCGCGATTGAAGGCCCAGTCGAAGAAGGTCGGCGTGACCGGCGATCCCCAGAACTTCACACCGTCGATGGTCACACCCTCATCCTCCAGGTAGATCAGGCCCGTTGGTACCATCGCCCTGGCCTTCTTTCGGCGTGTCTCGAAGATCAAGTCGTGATTGCCGGCGATGAAGATCTTGTGCCCGTGCGGCTGAGCCGCGAACCAGGTCAGGAAGGCCTCGGTCTCGGCGACGTGGCCCTGCATCGAGTAGTCACCGGCATGGATCAGCACGTCGCCAGAAGGCAATCGTAACTCGGCGTGCCGGTTGTGAGTGTCGCTGATGCAGACGATCTTCATGCCATCCTCCTTTCGAAACTGACGTTCCTGTCCCTTATTGCTTTAGGGTGATGCGCCAAGCCATGGTGGGCGAAACGATCCGGACCGACGACACCGGCCATCGTTAACTGCGGGGCTTGCGTTCCGGCCGGATCTGAATGTCCGCGTCAGGGAACGAGGCGATCAGCTTGAGCTCGCCTCCCAGTGCCTGCACGTAGGCCTGCAGGGTGCTGAGGTACATGTCGTCGCGGCGTTCCAGCTTCGACACGGCCGCCTGTTCGTTGTTCATGGCCTGGGCCACGTCCACCTGGGTGCGGTCCCGGGCACGGCGCAGCTCGGCCAGTTCCAGCTCGACCAGCATCGCCTCCGCGTGCGCCACAGACCGGGTCTGCGCCGAGGGACTCATGCTAGCCCGCACTTCACTCCACTTCTTTGCCATCTTCTCTCTCCTTGCTGAGTTCGTTCAGGTGAGCGTCGTACAGGCGGTCGGCGACAGACACATGGACGTCGTACCAGCGCCCGTCTCCGGTCTTGTCGCCGCCGATCAGGAAAATGGCGTGCCGGCGCGGGTCGAAGGCGAACAGAATCCGGTAGGGCCGGCCCTGGTGCTGTATGCACAGTTCCCGCATGTGAGCATGTCGGGACGAGCTGATGCCCGAGGTGTGGGGAAGCCCAGCTGGGGACCGCGGGCCTCGAGCAACCGGACCGATGCGTCTACGGATTCCTGTTCGTCCTCGGACAGTCCTTCCCACCACGCGCCGAGTTCGTCGGTGTATTCCACGTCCCAGGCCATTGGTGATATTCCTCCGAAAGACTATGCTCTTGAAGGAATAATGGCATCTGTGGCGTTGCCCTTGGTTAAGGTCCAGAAAGGGCCGACCCGACAGCCAGCATGGACATTGAAGGTGTTGCCGCTGCAGCAGATCACCCACCAGCCCCTTCGACACACCGCTGAACATTGAGCTGCCTGCTTACCGTCCCAACTCCACCCTGCAACCGGGGGTATCCCGAAAAGGGGAGACTGCTCTTTCGGTTTCCCGCTCCCGTTATTCTGCGGGCTGTTTCTTCCGGAGCATGTTGGTCTGCAGCGGCATGAAACTGCCGCCAGCATGGAAGCGGCCCAGCTTGGTCACGGTGGCCTGCTGCTCGGTCACCCAGCGCTGCTCAGCGACCGTGAGCCGGTAGGAGCTGCAGAGCAGGTAGGTGGGTTTCTTTTCACCGGCAGGCAGCAGGGCGTACAGGGTGGTGGCCAGACGTTCGCCGCTGAAACTGCACAGCTGCAGTCCGGCCTTCCTGGCGGCGGCCTCAGTGGGATAGAGGCGGAGGGGAACAGGCGTGCTGGGCATGCTCACAGTATGCACGGGCGGTGCGGACTGGAAGCGGCGTCCAGATGACGGAAATGCCTGCTGTCGATGCTGCCTTGAGTTATATCCTCGTTGATCAGATCCAGCCGGCGACGGGGTTAAGGGACGGCCCCGATCTCGCTGGCAGCGTTCTCAATCGCCTGTCAACCCCCGTTCAGGGACGCATCACCCTCCCAGTCGAACTGCAAGGTGCAAGGGATTCTGAACCAGTAACGATGTCGGTGCGCCTCTGTCCCGCCATCAGCGTCCGAGTCTGGCGGCGATCAGATCGCGCATGGTGGTCGGCGGGTGCCCGATCAGCTGTTCGAGGGTGGGGTCCACCGGCCCGAATTCGCCGCCTCGGCTGGCGATGGAGTTCCCGAGCATGAACCTCGCCGCGCTGGCCGGCATCCCGCGCGCCTCCAGCCTCGCGCCCAACTCCTCATCGGGAAACACGCTGCGCCGGACCGGGCGGCCCAGCTCGGTGGCGATGGCGGCAAGGTCAGCGAGGTCGAGCGCCTGCGAACCGGTGAGCGGCGGCGTCGGGCCCTCGTAGCGGCCCGGATCCGCCAGGAGGATGGCCGCCGCCTCAGCCAGATCGGCGTGCGCGGCCCAGGCTACCTTGCCGTCCGCTGGGGCCTCCAGCAGGCCGGTCTCCAGCGAGTTCCCCATGGCCATCAGGCCACTTGACGCGTAGAAGCCGTTGCGCAGCGAGGTCCAGGCCAGGCCGGACTGCCGCAGCAGTTCCTCGGTGGCCGCGTGGTCAACGGCTGGCGCGAAGGCCGAAGTGGGGCTCGCCGCGATCTGGCTGGTGTAGACGATCCGGGTCGCTCCAACAGTGCGGGTCGCCTCGATGGCTGAGGTGTGCTGTGCCAGGGGGTCACCGCCGTAAGCCCGCGCGTTTGACGAAACAACCAGCACCTGATCTGCTCCCTCGAAGGCGCGTTGCAGGCTGGCAGGATCAGCAAAGTCGCCTTGACGAACGCGGACGCCCTTCCCGGCGAGGTCGCTGGCTTTTCCGGGATCGCGGACACTTACGCCAATCTCGCTGGCAGGCACGAGCTTGAGAAGCTCGAGAACGACGGCGTGGCCCAGCTGGCCGCTGGCTCCGGTGACAATGATCATGGGGGTTCTCCTTGCTGACGCTCAAATGCAGATGGACGCTTTTTCCGCTGTTACCAAGAAAATAGTAACATGGATAATAACCCGTCACAAGGGCTGATTTCCAGGACAGCCGCCTTTATAGTCTGGTGAGATGAGACAAGAGGAGCAGCGCTCGGCAGACCACACTGGAGGAGATCCGGCCCATGAGGGCGCCGGGCTGCGTGAACGCATCCTGGTCGCTGCCACTGGTCTGCTGGCGCGCGATGGGGTCGAGGCCCTGACAACCCGCGCCGTGGCCGCTGCCGCCGACGTCCAGGCCCCGACGCTATACCGGCTGTTCGGCGACAAGCGCAGCCTGATGGACGCCGTCGCGGAACACGGCTTCTTGACGTACCTGAAGACCAAGCAGGTGCGCGCCTCCGGCCCC
>JANXWI010000020.1 GCA_025351205.1 Deinococcus sp. | reverse complement strand
CGCCGACAGGGAAGAGGCCGGCGGCCTGAGCGGACGCCCACTGGAAGCGCGTTCCACCGCCCTGGTGGCCGAAACGTACAGGCTTACGGGCGGCAGGCTGCCGATTGTCGGGGTGGGCGGCGTGTTCACGGCCCTGGACGCCTACGCCAAGATTCTGGCCGGGGCCAGTCTGGTCGAACTGTACACCTCGCTCGTGTTCCAGGGGCCGGGCCTGCCGCGCCGCATCAACGCCGGGCTGGTGGAGCTGCTCAGGCGCGACGGCTTCGGACACGTCAGCGAGGCGGTCGGGGCCGGCGTCAGGAACTTCTGAGTTTCGGAACCTTCAGGGTCAGCGTGAGCGGCGCGGCATTCAGTCCCACCGTCAGCTTGCCGCTGGCCTGGGCCGGGCGCACGCTGCACAGGTGAGCCGCCTGATCGCAGACGTACAGCACGGTGTTCAGGCTGACCGGATACCCGCCCGGCTTCGTCACGGTGGGCACGTTGACCCGCAGCGTCACCGGGTCGAGCCGGCTGTAATAATGCTCTGGGTCCGGCTCATACGGCGTGCCGCTCCTGAAGCTGGCCTGCTGCGTGCCCCAGGGCGTCGTGAGGGTCAGCCCGCTGGAAGCGCCCCGGCTGAAGGTCAGGTTGGGTTTCGCCTCGACTTCGACACGTACACTCGTTGAGCTGGAGGCCGACGCAGAGGCCATTCCAAACATTATCAGCGCGGCCAGCAGCTTCACTTCTCGGCCAGCAGTTTCTGAAGGGTCGCTTCCAGGCCGGGAATGGCGCCGGGGTAGCGGGAAGAAATCTCGCCCACATGAATGTCCCGGATGACGCCGCGCTTATCGATAATGTAAAAGCTGGGCCAGCCCTGAGATTCGTAGGCGTTCCAGGTGGCTTGAGCGTTGTCCTGCATCACCGGCCAGTTTACGTGATCGGCCATGAGTGAGGCCACCACATTCTTCACGGGCTTGTCACTCTCGAACTCGGGCGTGTGTACCCCCACGATTTCCAGCCCGGCTGCCCTGTATCTGCCGTACCACTTCTGAAGGGTGGGCAGGCTCAGGTGGCAGTTGATACAGGAATACACCCACAGGTTCACGATCACCACCCTGCCCCGCAGCTGGGAAACGTGCAGCGGCGGCGAGTTGAGCCACTGCCCGCCCGGGGTGAAGTCGGGCGCTCTGTCGCCCACCGAGAGGGCCGCCGCCTGACTGTATAGGACGGTGGCGCAGAGGGTCAGAGCGGCGAGCAGCCGGGCCGGAACGCCACGAGGCTTCAGGCGGTGCGGGTTCAGGCGGCGCGGGTTCATACAGGGTATACGCGGGCTGGCGTGCAGAAGTTCAGATGGTGGTGGTTCAGATGGCCGAGTTCAGATGGCCGCGCCCATGCTCTATACTTCCAGCGGCCCGGAGATTCCGGCGCATGTCCGCAGTCCTTTTCAGCAGCCCCGTGAGGCTGCACCCGCCCCGTGAGGCCGGAAAGGAGCACCATGAACAGCAGTAACGCGTCAACAGACCGCCGCCGGAACGCCCGGACGGCCTTTTTTTTGCCCGGAAGCAGCTTGCCCGGAAGCACAAGATGCAGCTGAAAGCCTCGATTCTGACCGCCGAGGAGCTGCGCCGCGCCCTGACCCGCATCGCGCACGAGATTCTGGAGCGCAACAGGGGTGCGCAGGGCCTGGCGCTGGTGGGCATTCACACGCGAGGCATTCCGCTGGCCGCCCGTCTGGCCGCCAAGCTGCGCGAGCTGGAAGGCGTGGAGGTGCCGCAGGGCCGCCTCGACATCACGCTCTACCGCGACGACCTCTCGGAAATCGCGGTGCAGCCGGTCATCAGAGAGACGCAGATCGACTTTGACATGCAGCCCCGGCGCGTCATCCTGATCGACGACGTGCTGTACACCGGGCGCACCGTGCGGGCGGCCCTCGACGCGCTGCTGGACCTGGGCCGCCCCCAGAGCATCCAGCTGGCCGTGCTGGTGGACCGGGGCCACCGCGAGCTGCCGATCCGGGCCGACTACGTGGGCAAAAACCTGCCCACCGCCCGCAGCGAACTGGTCAAGGTCAAGCTGGAAGAGACAGACGGCATCGACGCCGTAGAACTCTGGGAGCGTGACCTGTGACGGCGGCTGTGATGCCCGCCGCCGAGGTTCGCCCCCGCCACCTGCTCGATTTTCAGGGATGGAGTGCTGATCGCCTGAACGCCATTCTGGACAACACCGACACCATGATGCAGGTGCTGGACCGCCCGGTCCGCAAGGTTCCGGCGTTGCAGGGGCTGACCGTCTGCACGGTGTTTTTCGAGAACAGTACCCGCACCCGTATCAGCTTCGAGCTGGCTGCCCGCCGCATGAGTGCCGACGTGGTGAGCTTCGTGGCGAGCGCCAGCAGCCTGAGCAAGGGCGAGAGCCTGCGCGACACCGTTCAGACGCTGAGCGCCTACAGGATCGACGCCTTCATCGTGCGCCATGAGGCCAGCGGGGCGGCGCACCGGGTCGCGCAGTTCTCCGGCAAGCCGACCATCAACGCGGGCGACGGCAGGCGGGCGCACCCCACCCAGGCGCTGCTGGACGCCTACACCATCCGGCAGGAATACGGCGATCTGGCCGGGCGCAAGGTCGCCATCATCGGCGACGTGCGGCACTCGCGGGTGGCCCGCAGCAACATTGAGCTGCTGACCCGGCTGGGCGCACAGGTCACGCTCTGCGGCCCGGCCACGCTGCTGCCGCGTGAGCTGGCGGGGGAAGGCGTGACCCTGACCACCGATGCCCGCGACGCCGTGAAGGGTGCCCACGCGGTCATGGCGCTGCGGCTCCAGACTGAGCGTATGGACGCGGGTTACCTGGGCAGCCTGCCGGAATATATTGCGGGTTATCAGGTGAACGAGGCGCTGCTGGAACACGCCGAGCCTGGAGCCATCGTGCTGCACCCCGGCCCGATGAACCGCGACCTGGAGATTTCTGCCGACACCGCCGACGGCCCCCGCAGCCGCATTCTGAAACAGGTTGAAAATGGGCAGGCGGTTAGGATGAGCGTGCTGTATCATTTGCTTGTCGGGCGGGGATGAAGCTAAATGAGTGATGTAGTTTATAAGAATACTATTCAAACCGTTGTAGATATATTCAAGGATGTGTGTGATTCAGACGACCCACTTGAAACAGTCTTGCAACGCCAGGGCTTCAGTTTCAGCAGTGAAAGTGCCCTCAGATCGAATTATACGAATAGTAAAAATATACTGTTTTATATAGATACATTTCCAATAAACAACCGATCTGGAGTAAACATTCTCAATCGATCAGTTGAAAGCATAGACATGCTTCTAAACGTTATGGAGTTATATTCAAAATATAATGGTGATTATCTTAATTGCTTGGCATACCTTGTAAGTCTTCTCGGTCCTCCCGTTGATGGTCATGGTGAACTCAAACAGCTGAGCGATAGAAAGCATATGTACGTGCCGTCATCGGTTTGGACAATTGGTGATAAAAGCCTCAGATTGGATGGGATATATTGTCGAGGGATTGAGAATGGTGTAGCGGTGTCGGCATTCATGAAATATAATGGAGAAATACAATGGTTCTAACCCTAACCAACATCCACCGCCCCAACTCGACCACTCCTGAAACCCTCACCATCGAAAACGGTCTCATCAAGGGCTGGAATCTTCCGGCTGAAGGCGAAGTCATAGACGGCTACGGGGCCACCGTCGCTCCGGCCTTCCTAGAACCGCACGCGCATCTGCGGGAGCCGGGGCAGGAGGTCAAGGAAGACTTGGCCTCGGGCCTCGCGGCGGCGGCGGCGGGCGGCTACGGCACCGTGGTCTGTATGCCCAACACCTCGCCGGTCATCGACGACCCGGCCCTGGTGCGCTCGCTGACCTTGAAGGCAAACGGCCTGGGTTTCGCACGCCTGAAACCCTCGGCGGCGCTGACCAAAGGGCAGCAGGGCAAGCAACTGGCCGAACTGGCGCTGCTCAAGGAAGCGGGGGCGGTTATGTTCACCGATGACGGACGCACCAACGAAGACGCCCGCGTGCTGCGCCTGGGCCTGGAATATGCCCACAGCCTGGGCATGGTGGTCAGCGTCCACGCCGAAGACGCGGGCCTGCGCGCAGACGGCGTGATGAACGAGGGCGCGGTCAGCGAGGCGCTGGGCCTGCCCGGAAACCCGGCGGCGGCAGAGGCGGCTAGAGTTGCCCGTGACATCGAAATCGCCGCTCTCACTGGAGCAAGGCTACACATCCAGCACCTGTCCACGGCGCGGGCGCTTGATCTGGTTCGGGACGCCAAGCGGCGGGGAATCGCGGTCACCTGCGAGGTCTGCCCCCACCACCTGACCCTCACCGACGAGGCGTTGCGGTCTTTCGACCCCATCTACAAGGTGGCCCCGCCGCTGCGGACACAGGCGGACGCCGATCACCTGCTGGAAGGGTTGCGCGACGGCTCGGTGGATTGCCTCGCCACTGACCACGCCCCGCACACCCGCGCCGAGAAGGAACAGGATTTGCTGCTGGCCCCGTCCGGCATCGCGTACATCGAGCTGGCCTTTCCGCTGATGTACACCCGCTTTGGCGACACACTCGGCCTGGAAAAGCTGCTGGACCTGTTCACCGCTGGACCCGCCCGCGTCATGGGCTGGACGGTGCCCACGCTGGAGGCCGGTCAGCCCGCCGACCTCGTGCTGCTCGACCTGGACACCGTGCGGGAAGTTGAGCCGGCTACCTTCAAGTCCAAGGCGAAATTCTCGCCCTGGGCCGGGCAGGAGCTGCGCGGCTGGCCCACCCTGACGCTGGTGGCCGGGCAGGTGGCTTTCCGGCGCGAACAGCCGTAAACATCAAAAAGAAGGGTGAACCTGACCGAAATCAGCTTCACCCCTTTATGTCTTTGCCTGCTTCAGTCGGTCGCGCCGTTGCCACCACGGCGCCCTCTGCGGCGGCGGCGGCGCTTGCTGGCGTCACCGCCGTCGGCACCCTCGCTGCTCGCGGTCACGGCGACGCTGGCCTGAGCCGGTGCGGCCTGCTGGCGGGGAGC
>JANXWI010000015.1 GCA_025351205.1 Deinococcus sp. | reverse complement strand
GTAGTCCTGGATCTTCTGCGCGAGTTCCTGAAAAAACTGCGAGGTGGTGCGCCCGCAGCCGGGGCAGCTGGTGACCTGCGGCAGAAACTGACGGATGCCCAGACTCTGCAAAATCTGCTGGGCCACCTCGACCTCCAGTTTGCGCGGCGCGCCCGGCTCGGGGGTCAGCGAGACGCGGATGGTGTCGCCGATGCCGCCTATAAGCAGGGGAGAAAGGGCCACGCTGCTCGCCACGATGCCCTTCATGCCCATGCCCGCCTCGGTCAGGCCCAGGTGCAGGGGGTAATCGCACTGGCCAGCCAACTGGCGGTAGACCTGCCACAGTTCGGGCGCGCTGCTGACCTTGACCGAGATCAGAATTTTGTCGTGCTCCAGCCCCAATGCTTCGGCGTAGCGGGCGCTCTCCAGGGCCGAGACCACCATCGCGTCAATCATCACGTCGGTGCCGCTTCTGGGGCTGCTCAGGCGGGCGTTGTCGTCCATCAGGCGGGCCAGCACGCTCTGGTCGAGGCTGCCCCAGTTGACCCCGATGCGCACGGGTTTGCCGAACTCTTTGGCGACCTCGATCATGGTGGCAAAGTTGGCGTCGTGGTGCTGCCCGGCCCCCACGTTGCCGGGGTTGATGCGGTATTTGGCGAGCAGCCGCGCCGTTTCCGGAAACTCGCGCAGCAGCAGGTGGCCGTTGTAGTGGAAATCGCCCACCAGCGGCACGCTCAGCCCGATCTCGGCCAGCCTTGCCACGATTTCCGGCACGGCGGCGGCGGCCTGCGGTGTATTGACGGTGACGCGCACCAGTTCGCTGCCCGCGCGGGCGAGCTGCGCCACCTGAATGGCGGTGCCTTCGGCGTCGGCGGTGTCGGTGTTGGTCATGGACTGCACCACGACGGGGTGCCCGGACCCGATCAGCACGCCGCCCACGTTGGCGGTAACGGTGCGTCGGCGCGTGACTTCATGCGGCTGGCTCATGGTTCCAGTCTACCGGCCCCGCGCCGGGCACATGGTGCGGACGCTGACCGAAGACGACGCTGGCTCAGAAAAGTGAAGCTGACTCAGAAAAGTGACGCTGACTCAGAAAGTACAGTGCAGATGCTGACTCCTAACAGATGACGATCCAATCTCCAGTGAAGTTGAAGGGGCGTCTGTTAGAGCAACGTAGAATTGAGCGAAGTCGAGAGCCTCAGCTACCGCCTCAGATTTTCTCCTGCTGTCAACAGATCGTGTGGTTGAGAGACGGGCCTCTCTGGTCAGGAGCGCGGCATTCATATGACAGACGCTCCAGATCGTGTTAAGGTGGCGATGTCAAGTGAACGACGGTCAAACGACTCGCACTCACATCACGGCCCCCAAATCTGACTGATGGCATCAATTCAGCTTATGAGGTCAGCCGTCTCACAGAGGTTCCCGCTTGCCCCGACGCCTTCAGGACCGACGCCCCGACTGCCGAAGTTCAGACTGTCTGCCCACGCGGCAGGCGGCGCACGGCGGGCGCTCGAAGGGCGGCCATTCGCTTCTGGGCCGGGCCTCTCTGGCTGTGCTGGCGGCCTTGAGCCTGACCTGGCTGGCTCAGGGCGCGGGCGCTCAGGCGTCGCCGCCACTCTCCACCGTGCAGACCTACACTGTCCGCCCCGGCGACACGGCCTACAGCGTGGCGCGGCTGGCCGGGACCGACGTGCCGACCCTGCTGCGCCTGAACGACCTGACGGCTGTGGACCTGAAGCCTGGACAGACGCTGAAGCTGCCAGCCGGGCCACCCCAGCAGGCCTCAGTGCAGTCAGCCTCACCCGCTGCCCCCCGCAGCCACACGGTGCAGCCCGGACAGACGCTCTACAGCGTGGCCCGGCTGTACGGCTTGAGGGCAGGCGAGATTCAGGACTTCAACCGCCTGAGCAGCGCCGCGCTGAAGCCTGGGCAGGTGCTGCTGCTGCCCCCAGGCGCTCAGGGTGGGCAGGCCAGCCCCGCTGCGGTCCTCGCTCCAGTGGTCGCAGCTGCCCCTCCGAGACCCGCCCTGCCCAGCCCCATTCCGCCCAGACCTGCCGCTGTGAGTCCTGCGCCCCTCGTGCCGCTTTCGTCAGCCGTGCCGCCCAGGCATACCGTGCAGCCGGGTCAGACGCTGTACGCCGTGGCCCGCCTGTACAACCTGCGGGCAGACGACCTGCTGGCCCTCAATCGGCTGAGCAGCAGCGATCTGCGGGCCGGACAGGTGCTGCTGCTGCCGGTGGGCGTGAGCGCTCAGCAGGTCGTTCCCGGTTCTGTTCTGCCCGGCGGGACGTCTCCTGCCAGTGCCGTTCCGGGCCGGGCGATCTTCTCGCCGGGCGTGCCTCTGCCGACCTTTCTTCCTGTGCCGCCTGCGCCCGGTTCGTTCATGCCAGACGCGCCCACGCCAGACACAACTACGCCAGGCCCATCCACGCCGGACGCCCCACGCTCCGAGATTTCGCCGCCCGCTGTCATCCCTGCCGCCGATTCACCCTCAGACTGGCGCGGCGTCGCCATGAGCCTGCTGGGCGTGCCCTACGTCTACGGCGGCCAGTCGCGCACGGGCACCGATTGCAGCGGGCTGGTGCTTCAGGTGTTTGCGGGCACCGGGCTGAAACTGCCGCGCCAGAGCGCCCAGCAGGCCCAGACAGGCGCGGTGGTCGGCCTGCCCGACCTGCAAGCGGGCGACCTGCTGTTTTTCGACACCGAGGGGCGCGGCACGGTGACGCACGTGGGCATCTATCTGGGCGACGGTCAGTTTATCAATGCCAACTCGTACAGCGGTCAGGTGGCGCTCAACCAGCTCTCCGAGAAGTATTTCGCCCAGCGCTTCCTGTGGGCGCGGCGGGTGCTGGGCGTGCTGGCGCAGGACCACTGAAGCTT
>JANXWI010000011.1 GCA_025351205.1 Deinococcus sp. | reverse complement strand
CTGCCGGTGGCCGCCTGCACGATCTCGCCGGGCAGGCGGCTGCGCCCGTACTGGTGGACGTTCTGCACCAGCCATTCGCGCAGCAGCCCGTACTCGGCGCGGTCCACTTCCCCGGCAATCTGCGCGTTTCCTTTTGCGGCGTCCAGCAGCTGCACGCTCAGCAGGTTGCCCAGCGTGTAGGTCGGAAAGTAGCCGATCAGGCCCGACGACCAGTGGATGTCCTGCAACACGCCCTGGGCGTCGTCGGGCGGCGTCACGCCCAGAAATTCCTGCATCCGGGCGTTCCAGGCTTCCGGCAGATCGTTCACGGCCAGCGTCCCTTCCAGCAGGCTCAGCTCCAGTTCGAAGCGCAGCATGATGTGAAAGTTGTAGGTCACCTCGTCGGCCTCGACCCGGATCAGGTCGGGCCGCACCCGGTTGACCGCCCGGTACAGGCTCTCGGCGTCCTGCCCACGGGCGACCTCGGGCGCGGCCCGGGCGAACTCCTCGAAGTGGCGCTGCCAGAAGGGGCGGCTCCTGCCCAGCAGGTTCTCGAACATCCGCGACTGGCTCTCGTGGACGCCCAGGCTGGCCCCGCGAGCCAGCGGCGTGCGCTCCAGTCTGGCCGCCACGCCGTGCTCGTACATGGCGTGCCCGGTCTCGTGCCAGGTTCCGAACAGGCTCATGGGAAAGTACGCCTCGTCGAAGCGGGTGGTGACCCGGATATCGTCGCGGCTGAAGTTGGTCTGGAAGGGGTGGGCCGACTCGTCGAGGCGCGAGAAGCTGGGATTCAGCCCGAAGGCTTCCTGGGCGATCTTGAGTGAGAACTGCCGCTGTGCCCCGGCGGCAAAGGGGCGCCTGAGCACCGAGTAGTCCGTCGCGTCGCCCGCCGCCACGATGCGGCGCAGCAGCGGCAGGGTGCGGTCTCTCAGGTCGGCGAAGATGACCCTGACCTGGGCGGCCTTCATGCCCGGCTCGTAGTCGTCGATCAGGGCGTCGTAGGGGTGGTCCTCGAAGCCCTGGTAGTCGGCCCTGCGGCGGGCCAGATCGACCATTCTGCTCAGGTGCGGCGCGAAGTGGGCAAAGTCGCTCGCCTTGCGTGCCCCAACCCAGGCGTGGTGGGCCTCGCTGGCGGCCTGCGACTCTTCCTCGACAAAGGCGGTGGGCAGCCGGGTGGCCTTGGCGTGGTCGCGGCGCGTGACCCGCAGCAGGGCGGCGTCGGTGTCGTCCAGTACGGTCTCGGCCTGTTCCGGCTGGGCGCTGTTCAGCAGCTCGGCCATGCGCGGCGCGGTGAACAGCTCGTGGCCCAGGCCCGCCAGCGTCGCCATCTGAAGGGCGCGCACACGGGCGGCGTCGGGCGGCATCTGGGTTTCCTCGTCCCAGGACATCAGGCCGTAGGCCGCGTTCAGGTCCGACACCTGATGGAGCAGCCGTTTCAGCTCGGCAAGGTCGCTGGTGTCGGCAGGGTCGCTCGTGGCCGCATTCGTTTCTGGCACAGAAGTCATGGCTCAGGCTAGCGCCCGGAGAGATGGGAAGTCAGTACAGTGGGGTTAATAGGTTCAGTACCGTGGGATTAATAGGTGCGGATGACCCCATAACCGACGGGATAATTGGCTTTCAGGCCGCCGACCATCAGGCGCTCGGTGTCGTTCCAGAAGCGTTCGGGCTGGCAGACCCGGTTTGCCAGAAGTTCGTCGGAATACACCCGGGCACGCGGCACGTCGACGGCGTACAGGATGCCTTTCGCTGCGCTGGGGATAAAGCAGACCGTCGTACCCGAGAAGGCCACAACTGTCGGAGAACCCAGACCCAACGCGACTGGCACGTTCCTTCCGCCATAGCCGATGACCACTGCGCTTTCCGCCGCCGAATTGCCGTAGCCGGTCAGCGTGAAAGATTTGCCCCTCAGCGCGCCCTTCCAGCAACTGGCGATCTGAAGAGGCTCGGCAGCGTAAACCGATCCGTAGTGATACCCGCTCTGCGCGTCCCTGGTCGGCGCTGGGAGCACGTCGGCGCAGCGGGTGGGCGGATTGACAGGCCGGGCCGTTCCCTGCCACGGTGCAGCGGTCGGACTGCCACTGCCAGCCAGCGCGGAAGACACGACCAGAGCCAGGGCGAGCAGACCAGCAAGACGTTTCGGCATGCCCAGAGTCTGTGCGTTCCAGCTGATTTCGGCCTGAAACTCGGTGGATTCGGGCCATCACTGCCAGCGTTCCCGCCCCTCGTCTATTTCCCCCAGCAGCAGGGGCCGCACTTCACCGATCAGGTAGAGGCTGCCGCACACCACGCTCAGGCCGCCACCGGGCAGCAGCGCCAGCGCCTCGGCAGGCGTGTCGGCCACCTGTACCGGCAGGCCCTCCAGACCGGGCAGGCGGGCCAGTTCGGCGGGCGAGGCGGCGCGGGGGCTGAGCGTGGCCCGCGTCAGGATCAGCGACGACATCGCTCCCCTGAGTTCGCGCAGCATGGCGGGCGCATCCTTGTCCTGAGCCACCCCGAACACGAAGGGAACTTGCCCCGCGCCCAGTTCGCGCAGCGCCTCCCGCAGCGCCCTGGCCCCGCCTTGGTTGTGCGCCCCGTCGAGCAGCACCTGCCCGCCCCGCCAGGGCAGGCGCTCCAGTCGCCCCGGCCAGCGTGCCCGCGCTGCACCTGCCCGGATGGCCTGCGGCGACACGCCCAGTCGCTGAGCCGCCAGCGCTGCCAGCGCCGCGTTCGTGGCCCCGTGCTGGCCCAGCAGCGGCGTCTGGAAGGCCAGCTTCCCGGCGGGCGAGTCGGTCTGCACCTGATGGCCGTCCCAGCCGAGGGGGCTGGTCTGCACAGTGGCCTCGCGTCCCAGCGCCCACAGGTCGGCCCCGGCAGCGTCCAGAATCGGCAGCAGGGCGGGCTGCACCCCGGTTATCGACAGTCGCCCGGGGCGCAGAATCCCGGCCTTTTCGGCGGCGATCAGCGGCAACGTGCCCCCCAGAATGGCGGTGTGGTCCAGCCCGATGCCCGTGATGACGCTCAGCACCGGGTCGAGCGCGTTGGTGGCGTCCAGCCGCCCACCCAGGCCCACCTCCATCACCGCCCACTCGACCCCCGCCTCGGCAAACAGCAGGCAGCCCAGCGCCGTCACGACCTCGAAGAAGCTGGCCTCCGTCGCCTCGGCGTAGGGCCGCACCCGTGCCAGGGCTTGTTGCACCACTTCCTCTGGCAGCTCCTGCCCGTCCACCACAAAGCGTTCAGAGAAGCGGGTCAGGTGCGGGCTGGTGAACAGGGCGACCCGCCTTCCAGACCCATCCAGATCAGACGCCGCCAGCATGCTACTCAGCACCTTCGAGACGCTGCCCTTGCCGTTGGTTCCGCCCACCAGCACCGCCTGGAAGTGCTGCTGCGGGTCGTTCAGCCGCGACAGCAGCGCCCGCACCCGCCCCAGCCCCGGATGAACCCCGAAACGCTGGCGTGCAAACAGCCAGTCCAGGGCGTCCGTTTCGCCGGGCGTCACGGGTACTCCCGGTTCAGCGCGAGAAATGGGCTTCCAGCGCGGGCACGATCTGCTTTTTGCGGCTGATGCGGCCCCCCAGATCGGCCACGTGGCCCTGCGCCGCCGCCCCGAACACCGCCTGCACCACGCCCGCCTCGCTGTCGCCGGGAACCAGGGTGCGGTTGGTCTCTTGCAGAATGTCCACCACGCTCAGCAGCACGCCGTTCAGGCCCGAGGCGGCCTTCTCGGCGCTCATGGCGCTCAGCAGCTCAGCCTGCCGCCCGAACACGTAGCCGGGGTTGGTGGTCTCGATCACCCCGATGCCCCAGGTCTGGTCGCCCAGCACAAACACCTTGTAATCCATCTTGAGCAGCGCACTGGCGGGCGTGTCGCCCAGGTCGCTCTTGGCCGCGAACATGCTCATGGCGTAGGCGGTCACGTCGGGTATTCCGGCCACCTGGGCCAGAAAGGCGGCGGCCTCACGGTCTGCGGGCGTGGTGGTGGGGCTGCGGAAGTGCAGCGTGTCAGACAGCACGGCGCTCAGCAGCAGCCGAGCATCGAGCGGTTCCACGGGCAGGTTGGCCTCCAGGTGCAGCCGCAGCAGGATGGTGGCGGTGCAGCCCAGCGGCTCGAAGCGCAACGTGGCGGGCTGCGACGTTTCCAGGTCGCCCAGCCGGTGATGGTCCACCACATGCGTCACGTTCAGGGTCTTCAGGCCCGGCAGGCTCTGGCTGCTCTCGTTGTGATCGACCAGGGCCACGGCATGCCCGGCAGGCAGCTGGCCCAGCAGCTCCGGGGCCTCGACGCCCGCTTCCTTCAGCACGAAGACGGTCTCGAAATTCAGTTCGCCCAGGCGGTAGGCGGTGGCCGCCTCTCCCTGACGCCTCAGCAGGTTGGCGTAGACCAGGGCCGCCGTAATGGCGTCGGTGTCGGGGTTCAGGTGTCCAAAAACAGCGATCATGGCTGGATTGTAGCCTAGGCATACAGAGACACGTCAACGAATCTAGAACGAGGAGGGCGTCTTCTTGGCGTGAACAGCTCCCTTCTTAGTCAGAGCGGCATGCTTGACCACACCAACGAATCCAGTACATGGACAACCGCTAAAAG
>JANXWI010000008.1 GCA_025351205.1 Deinococcus sp. | reverse complement strand
TGACGGCGCAACTGGAATCGGCAAAGCCACAGCTGCACCCGAATCAGCCAAACCTGGTGGTGCTGACCGAGCTGAACGGCCTGCCTCTGGTGCTGCGCGGCGGCTGGATTGCGGCGGCCACCGGCAGGTTCGAGTGGGCGGCGGCGCTGCTGTTCGTTCATCATCTGCCCGCCGCCCTGCCGATTCTGCTGCGAGAGAAGGTCTCGCCCATCCGCGCGTTGCAGCTGGCCCTGGCCGATTCCAATGCGGCGCTGTACCTCTCGGTGTGCCGGGATCTGGCCCGCGAGTACGGGGTGTATCTGGTGTCTGGAAGTACACCCATGCCCCAATACGTGCTGGAACAGGGCACGCTGCGCCGATGCGGGCCGCAGCTGTACAACCAGACCCTCCTGCTGGCCCCGGACGGCACGCTGATCGGCGCGGCCAGCAAGGTCTTCCTGACCCCAGACGAGGAGGCGGGCGGCGTGGACCTGTCGCCGGGGGCGCTGGAGCAGTTGCGCGTCTACCCGACAGGGGTGGGCGACCTGGGCGTGGCGATCAGCCTCGACGCCTTCCGGCTAGAAGTCATCTCGCATCTGGAGGCGCAGGGCTGCACCGTGCTGCTGCAACCCGACGCCAACGGCAGCCCCTGGACCGGCAGAGAAGGCATCTACCCGGCGGGGCAGACGCCGCGAGACCAGCCGCTGGCCTGGCTGGAGAGCAGCTGGCAGGTGACGGCCACCTCGCCCAGCATCCGCTACGCGGTGAACCCGATGGTGGTGGGCAACCTGTTGGGGCTGAGCTTCGACGGCCAGAGCGCGATCACCGGGCCAGCCGCCGAAGCGCCGGAGCCGCGCAGCTACGTGATGACCCCGCCCCGTCCCGGCTTTCTGGCGCTGCTGCCCTGGGTGCAGGTGAGTGACAGTGTGAATCAACGCGGCCTGGATGAGCTGCGCGCCGTGGGCCAGCAGCTGAAAGCAGGCAGCGGCCACCCACGCGAGAATGCCTACCGTACGGGCGTGCTGCACGCCGACCTGCGCCTGCCCGCCTCGGTGGTGGCCGTACCCGCGCCCAGCGAACATGAGCAGGCACTGGCAGCGTTTCTGAATGGCACGGCCAGATTCACCCGTCCGTCGGCAGGCCACCGCGCGTCTGGATGGTGGCCGCTGGCCCTGTTGGGGTCGCTGGCGTGGGGGCTGAAATGGCTGCTTCAGCGCCGAAAACAGCCGACGATCCGACCTTGACAGGAGCAAAAGGCGCTGATACACTACCAAAGCTTGAGAGGGGCCATGGCGCAGCTGGGAGCGCGTCTGAATGGCATTCAGAAGGTCAGCGGTTCGATCCCGCTTGGCTCCACCAAGAACAGAACGCCCGAAGATTCTAGTCTTCGGGCGTTCTGCTGTCTGAGGCTTGGCTTTTTCAGGAACAGAAGCTTTTTCAGGAATAGAACTCCGGCGCGTGTCTGAAGGTCGCCCAGGCGTCGGGGTCGTGCCCCGTGACCACGGTGGCCCCTTCGTGGTCGGCCAGCGCCCGCAGCTTCTGGACGCTGCGCACCGTGTCCACCGTGCTGGCCAGAAACCCCGGCAGCGCCTGCTCGTTCCAGTGGTCGAGGGTGTAGGCGGCGTCCACCGTCAGCAGCAGTTTTTCACCACTGGGCAGCGAAATCAGAAAGCTCTGGTGACCGGGGGCGTGGCCGGGCGTGAAGATCATGCGGATCACGCCGTCGCCGTACAGGTCATAGCCGTCGGTCAGTTCTCCGTTCAGGAACTGCCATTTCAGGCCGGGTTTGTCGAAATCTTTGCGAATGTAGCCGCCCGCCGCGAACCAGTCGGGGGTAAACGCGTACTCGTACTCGCTGCGCTGCACCACGTGGGTGGCGCTGGGAAACCTCCCCACCGCCCCGGTATGGTCGAGGTGCAGGTGGCTCTGGAGGACATAGCGCACACTCTCTCTGGCAATGCCCATCTTCTCCAGCTGGGCCTCTACGCCCTCTTCAGGCTGCATGACCGGCCAGTACACCGCCGTGATGCCGCCCCAGTGGCCTTCCGGGTCGGTGGCGCACTCCAGCGCGTTGCCGCCGTCGATCACCACGTTGCCCTTGGGGTGGGTGATCAGGTACCACGGCACCGGAATCTCGTAGGGTTCCGGGTCGGCGTTCATCTTGATGTTGTTGGTCTTGCACTTCAGTGTGCCGGTCTGGAACATGTACAACCGGATGGGCGTGTTTGACTGAACTGATTGGGCTGGCTGCGCTGACTGGGTGGGCTGCGTCATGGGAAACCTCCGGGACAGGGTGGGTGGCGATACTGATCGGTGTTTTCAGGGTGAATGGGGCGCGTCTCTAGAATTCTGCTGGCGACCCGGGGCGGCCCGGTGCTGAACTTGGATTCAATCGGCGCGTCTCTGGATACTTTTATTCGATCTGTGGCTTGCGGGGTCGCCATTGGCCTGCGCTTCGGGGCGGCCCGAAACCAGATCTAGATTCAATCGGCGCGTCTCTGGATTCACTTGTTCATCCTCAGGTTTGCTGAGTCGCCATTGGCAATATCGGTCGGGGGCGGCCCCTCCCTCTCGCTAGATTCAATCGGCGCGTCTCTGGATTCCTCTGGCAATATCGGTCGGCGGCGGCCCCTCCCTCTCGCTAGATTCAATCGGCGCGTCTCTGGATTCCTCTACCACATCCCCCGCAGCCGCCCCCAGCCCGCTGCCCAGCCAATCGGCCTCGGCTTCAGCTCGTGCAGGGTCACGGCGTCCAGGCCGCGCTCACGCAGGGCGGGCAGCAGCACCTCCAGCAGCGCCTGGGTCCGGGCAGAGCGTTCGGCATCGGGGCCGTCGTGGAGCAGAATCACCGCGCCGCCCTTCAAGGTGGGCAGCATCTCACGGGCGAGCATGGCCCCGTCCTGTGCTGCCCCGCTCTGTGCTGCCCCGTCCTGGGCCAGCCAGTCGCGTGATTCGGCGTTCCAGAGGGCCACCTTCACGCCTGCCCGCCGCGCCAGCAGCCGGGTGAGGGGCGAGTGCCCGCCCCAGGGTGGCCGGTACAGCCGCCCCTCACGCCACGGTTCTGGGTGCCAGCCGAGCTGCCGCGCCTCCCCCCAAGGGGCAAACGTCAGCGCGTGGCGGTGGACGTAACCGTGAGATTCGAGCTGGTGGCCCGCCGACTGCATGGCCCGCAGCGCCTCCGGGCGGCGTTCGGCCAGCTCCCCTGTCAGAAAAAAGGTGGCGCGCACCTCATACCGCGCCAGCACCTCCAGCAGCGCCGGAATCTGCGGCGAGGGGCCGTCGTCGAAGGTCAGAGCGACCCGGTTGCCGCCCGCGTCTCCCCC